>DASTBR010000106.1:0-18433 GCA_035711945.1 Dehalococcoidia bacterium | reverse complement strand
GGTAGTCGTAGCCGCCCTCGAGCACGAAGACTAAATTGCCGTCGCAGAGCTGGGTTGCCCAGTCACGGACGCGGCCGGCCAGGGCGACGTAGCCATTGGATGACAGATTCTCCATGGCAAGCGGGTCGTTTTCGTGTGAGTCGAAGCCAGCCGATACGAGGATGAACTCCGGCTTGTAGCGCTCCACCAGAGGCGCGAAGAGCTGATCGAAGACCTCAGTGTACTGCTCGTCCTCGCAGTACGCCGGAAGGCTGGCGTTGACAGTCGTCCCCGCGCCTTCGGCGGCGCCGGCTTCGCTCCAGTGGCCGGTGCCGGGGTAGTACGGATATTGGTGCGTCGAGAGGTAAAGCACCGAGGGGTCCGTCCAGAACGCGTCCTGTGTCCCGTTGCCGTGGTGCACGTCGAAGTCCACGACCGCCACTTTCGAGACGCCGTGCTTCTGTTGGAGCAGCCTGGCCGCGATCGCGACGTTGTTCAGCAGACAGAAGCCCATGGCCCGGCGCGGTGTCGCGTGGTGACCGGGTGGCCGCGACAGGCAGAACGCTGAGTCGAAGTCGCCGGTGGCGACGCGTTCGGCAGCTTCGAGCGCTGCGCCGGCCGACAGCAGCGCGACGTCCCAGGACGCGGGCACCACGTACGTGTCAGCGTCGATCCAGCCGCCCCCGCGGTTGACGTGCTGCTCGATCTCGGAGACCAGGCCCGACTCATGGACGAGGGCTACTTCCTCGGCCGTGGCTACGCGCGGCGCCAGTCGGGGAAGAGCGTCTAGCTGGCCTGTCTGCTGCAGCGTATGAACGATCGCGCGCAGCCTTCCCGCGTTCTCGGGATGGCTCGCCATGTCGTGGTCCAGGAAGCGGTCGTCGTAGGCGATTGCGACAGTCATCGAGCAGGCGCCGGTTGATGGATGGCCTATTCCTCTTCGTCGCCGCGGAGGGCAGCGAGGACCGTAAGGTCTTCGAGGGTTGTCGTGTCGCCGGTCTGCTTCTCACCGGCGGCGATGTCGCGCAGGAGGCGGCGCATGATTTTCCCGCTCCGTGTCTTAGGCAAGGCGTCGGCGAAGCGAATCTCATCCGGACGGGCGATGGCTCCAATCTCTTTCACAACCTGGTCGCGAAGTAGTTCGCCAGCTTCGTCGCTGGCTTCCTGGCCCGCCTTGAGTGTTACGAAGGCGACAATTGCGGTGCCGACCAGGTCATCCGGGCGTCCCACGACCGCAGCTTCGGCCACTGTCGGATGGCTCACTATGGCGCTCTCGATCTCCATAGTGCCGAGACGGTGGCCGGCCTTGTTGATGACATCGTCGATGCGGCCAAGTACCCAGAAGTAGCCATCTGCGTCACGCCGTCCGCCGTCGCCGGCGAAGTAGTAGCCCTGCTTCTCGAAGCGGCTCCAGTACTCACGCTGGTAGCGCTCATCGTCGCCGTACAGCGTTCGAGCCATCGATGGCGGCGGGTTCTTGAGGACCACGAAGCCACCACCGCCGGGCGCGACGCTTTTGCCTTCGGCGTCGACTACGTCGGCTTCTACGCCGAAGAAAGGAAGCGTGCAGGAGCCAGGCTTGGTGGGGATGGCTCCAGGCAGCGGGGTGATCATGATTGAGCCGGTTTCGGTCTGCCACCAGCTGTCGACGACCGGGCAGCGCCCGCTGCCGATGACCTCGTGATACCACATCCATGCCTCGGGGTTGATCGGCTCGCCGACGGTTCCCAAGAGTCGAAGGCTTGCCAGGTCGTGCTTCTGGGGCCACTGGTCGCCGGCGCGGATGAACGACCGTATAGCGGTGGGTGCTGTGTAGAGAATGTTGACGGCGTACTTTTCGATGATGGCCCAGATGCGGTCCGGCTCCGGCCAGTTGAGCGCACCCTCGAACATCAGCGAGGTTGCGCCGTTGAGAAGCGGTCCGTAAACGACGTAGCTGTGACCGGTTACCCAACCGACGTCCGCGCTGCACCAGAAAGTGTCGTCATCCCTGAGATCGAAGACGTACTTGGTCGACAGGTAGCAACCGACCATGTAACCGCCAGTCGTGTGGAGGACGCCCTTCGGCTTACCGGTCGTGCCGGATGTATAGAGGATGTAGAGCGGATCTTCGGCGTCGACCTCGGCAGGCGGACAGTCGAGGGACTGACCGTCGACGAGATCGTGCCACCAGATATCCTTCTGGTCGTTCCACTCGACCTCATTTCCCAGACGCCTAACGACGATGACCTTTTCGATTGACGGCGCACCAGCGACGGCAGCGTCGACGTTGGCTTTGAGCTGCACGACAGCGCCACGGCGGAGGCCGCCGTCGGCGGTGATCAAGACCTTCGCCTCGGCATCAACCATGCGGTCGCGTACTGCTTCAGCACTAAACCCACCGAAGACTACGCTGTGGATTGCGCCGAGCCGGGCACAGGCAAGCATAGCGATGGCAAGCTCGGGCACGAGCGGCATGTAGAGGCCTACACGGTCCCCCTTCTGGACACCAAGTTGCTTGAGGCCGTTGGCGAAGCGGCAGACTTCGCGGTAGAGATCGTGGTAGCGGAGAACGCGCTCGGCGCCGTCCTCGCCTTCCCAGACGAGAGCTGCCTTGTTCTTGAAGGGACCCGTCAGGTGACGATCGAGGCAGTTGTAGCACACGTTCGTCTTGCCGCCCGCGAACCACTGGAAGCGGTGGGCGTCGCGCTGGAAGACCTTGTCCCACTGTTTGAACCAGGTAAGCTCGGAAGCCACCTCCGTCCAGAAGTTGTCCCTCTCCTCGATGGAGCGCCGATACATCTGGCGGTACTGGTCCATGGAGCTGATGTGCGCGGCGGCGGCAAACTCGGGCGGAGGCTCGAAGGTGCGCGTTTCGGCAAGGAGTGTGTCGATCTGCTTCTGCTGGGACATGGCTTACCTCACGGGGGTCTGACGGTCAGTGTCTTGAATGAGGACCGCTCGGTAAAGCGCTTCAGGCGACGGCCTCGGCAACGGCTGGATGGACGACCTGCCCGTTGCGAACGTTCAGACCCCGCCGCAGCGGCCCGTCAGCGTCGAGTACGCGGTCGGCATCTGCTGCGAGCTGAAGCACATATGGCAGTACGACTGCCGATAATGCGCGTGTCGCCGTATTGGCCACCATGCTCGGTATGTTTGGCACGCAGTAGTGGACGACGCCTTCCTCCACGTAGGTCGGCGACTGGTGAGAGGTCGGGCGTGAGGTCTCGAAGCATCCTCCCTGGTCGATTGAGACGTCGACGATGACCGAGCCCGGCCGCATCTTCGAAATCTGAGCACGCCCGGCGACGCGAGGGGCGTGCTCGCCGGATATATAGACAGCACCGATCACAAGGTCGGACTGCGCGATAGCGCCGGGTAGATCGGCAACGGGCAGCGCGCGAGCGCGGTGGATGCCCCCGGCCAGTGACTCAGCGCGGCGCTTGTCCGTATCGGCAACGAGGACGCGCGAACCCAGGCCCGAGGCGATCATGGCAGCGTTTTGTCCCACCACTCCGGCTCCGATCACCGTCGTCATGCCGCTACCGAGAGACTCAAACCCGGAGAGCAGAACGCCGCGCCCGCCGCTGGTGCGCTCCAGGAAGTGCGCGCCGATCTGCGGCGCCAGCCTGCCGGCCAACGCGCTCATCGGATAGAGCAGCGGAGCTCGCCCAAACTCGTCTTCGACGGTCTCGAAGGCGATTGCCGTGACGCCGGACCGCTTGAGCGGCTCGACTAGTTGGCGGGTGCCAGCCAGGTGTAGATAAGCGAAGAGGATCTGGCCTGCGTGCAGGCGCGACGCTTCCTCTTCACTAGGCTCCTTGACTTTGACAACGAGGTCGGCCGCCCAGACCTGGCCGACATTGCCCAAGGCTGCGCCGGCAGACTCGAATTCACTATCGGGGAAGCCGGCTCCAACGCCTGCCCCCGGTTCGACTATCACGGCGTTGCCTGCTGCGACTACATCGGCGACGGCCTGCGGCGTCAGGGCAATGCGAAACTCGCCGTTCTTAGTCTCGCGCGGAACGCCGACCAGCAAGGAGACCTCCCTGCCTGCCCTTCTCGGCAGACCGCATCCATTCTATTTGGCGCCGTACCGTCCAACCGTGAGCTGCCTAAACAGGCGACCCGTTTTGGCTATTCTGGGCTCCTGATGAGCGCTACCAGCGACAAGCCAAACGCGCTTGCTGCCCGACTCATTTCACTCCTCGGCGACGAAGCCGTCTTCTGGAAGGGCTACGACCTTCGACTCTACGAGTACGACGCCGCTCTGGAGACCGCCCGACCCGAGACGGTCGTCTTTCCTACATCGACCGAAGAAGTCGCGGCCGTCGTAAAGCTTTGCAACGAACTCGACGTGCCGTTTACCGCCCGTGGGGCGGGGACCGGCCTGAGCGGCGGAGCCATTCCAGCCCGCAGAGGCGTGCTTGTTTGCTTCACGCGGATGAACCGGATCCTTGAAGTAGATGAGGCCAACCTGACTGCGCTTGTCGAACCCGGCGTGGTCAACCTGCACCTGAGCGAGGCTGTCAGGCATCTTGGGCTGCAGTTCGTCCCCGACCCGTCGAGTCAGCGCTCCAGCACGATCGGCGGCAACGTCGGCGAGAACTCGGGCGGGCCGCACACGCTTGCCTATGGCGTGACCACCAATCATGTGTTGGGCCTCGAGGCTGTGATGCCCGACGGCGAAGTCGTCTGGCTTGGCGGAAAGACCGCCACGCCAGGCGCCTATGACTTTGTTGGTGTGCTCGTCGGGTCTGAAGGGATGCTGGCGCTGGTTACTAAGGTGCTGGTTCGCCTTGTGCCCTTGTCCGAACACGGCGCCACGCTGCTGGCGGCTTTTGACTCGGTGGCGGTGGCCAGCAAGGCTGTGTCAGCCGTGATCGCCGCCGGAATCGTGCCAGCCGCTTTGGAAATGATGGATCGGCTGGCGACCCAGGCGATTGAAGCGTCGGTTCACGCCGGGTACCCGGACGGCGCCGGCGGGGTCTTGCTGGTCGATTTCGAGGGATTCAAGGAGGAGGTCGAGGAGTCAATTACCGCCGTAGCCGCGATCTGTCGGGATCATGGGGCCCTTCAAGTGCGCGAAGCGGCGTCGCAGAAGGAGAGAGCTCTGCTCTGGGCCGGGCGCAAGGGCGCCTTCGGAGCGATGGGCCGCCTCAGCCCGAATTTTTACACGATGGACGGCGTCGTCCCTCGGACGCGGCTGACCGAGGTTCTGAATGGAGTCGATCGAGTCAGTGAGGAGATGGGCCTTCCGATTGCGAACGTGTTCCATGCGGGCGACGGCAACATCCATCCGCTCGTTCTATTCGACGAGGACGAAGACGGAGTAATGGAACGTGTGCATGAGGCTGCGCGTCGCATCCTCGAGTTGTGCACACAAGCCGGAGGCTCCCTGACCGGCGAGCATGGCATCGGGCTGGAGAAGCAGGGCATGGTGCCGCTGCAGTTCAGCGCGGCTGATGTCGAGGTGATGCGCCGCATGAAGCTGGCGTTCGACCCGCGTGAACTCTGTAATCCCGGAAAGATGTTCCCTACTCCGGGCCAGTGTCTGGAGCTAACAGCCACCGGCTCACGCTTGAGCGGCTGGTGATCGCGGCTGATGTCCTTGCCCCCGCCGACCGGGAGGAGGCGGCAGCACTCATTGCCGAACCTGCTCATGAGCACTTTTGGCTTTCTGGCCAGGGCACGGGCGCTGCTCTACTCCCGCAGCCGGGGATGGGAGCGACGCAGATCTGCACAGGGCGATTGAACAGGATCGTCGAATACGAGCCAGCAGATCTGACGGTGACCGTCGAAGCCGGTTGTCAACTCGGGGTGCTGCAGGAGGCGCTGGGCGCCGCGGGCCAGTTCCTACCCGTCGACTATCCAGCATCCGGGACAGTCGGCGGGCTGGTCGCTACCGCGGCCGCTGGTCCGCGAGCTCTCGGTTACGGCTCGATTCGTGAACGTCTGCTCGGAGTTACAGCGATCACACCGGAGGGCCAACTGGTGCGCAGCGGCAGCCGCGTCGTGAAGAGCGTCTCTGGATTCGACCTGCATCGACTCTACTGCGGATCGTTCGGCACGCTGGTGCTGATCGTCGAGGCCACCTTCAAGCTCGCGCCGCTGCCAGCACGTCATGAGACCCTGGGGTTTGTCGGTTCTCGTTCATTGATCGCAGAGTTCGCAGGAGCACTGCTTGGCTCACAACTACGGCCGACGTCTCTCGTGGCTACGGGAGGGGCCAGAAGTGATGATGGGCAAATCGTGGTCGTAATCGAGGGTGGGGCGGCCAGGGTGCAGCGTCTCGATCAGGAGATTCGCACTCTCGCTGTAAGGCTTGCGCTGCAACCGGATTCCCCTCCAAATGCGATAGCCAAAGAGGCAACTGCCGGGCCGTGCCTCACACTCCAGGTGAGCGCCGCCGCGGCTCGCGACGCGTTCTTGTCTCCGCCTTTCCCGGGCGAGGTGATGGCGGACTTCGGCACGGGCCAGGTGGTTCTTCAATTGGAGTCAGCACCGGAAGAGCGAAACCTGTCCGCGTTAAAGGCCCAACTTCAGCCGGGGGACTCACTTTCATATTCGGCTGAAGGAAACACGTTGCGGCGTCGTCGGCTCGAACCTGGGACGCGAGAGTTAGCCCGCAGAATCAAGCAGGCTTTGGATCCGAACGACCGACTCAATCGCGGGCTCTTGGAAACGCTGCTATGAGCCAACCGGCAGAAACGATATCCCGCGACCTTATTCGCCAGTGCGTGCAGTGTGGGATGTGCCTGAGCGCCTGCCCGACATTCCGGTTGACGGGTTCCGAGCTGGATTCGCCGCGTGGCCGCATCTTCCAGATGGAGCTTGTGCGGAGCGGCGAGGTCGACAGGAACGACGCGGATTTCCGCCAGCACATGCAGTTCTGCCTCGGATGTCGCGCCTGCGAGACCGCCTGCCCATCTGGCGTGCAATACGGTCAGCTATTCGAGCAAGCGCGGGCCGTGTCTGGCCCGTCTCCGAACATCGCTGCACGTTTGGTCCGAAGCGCGGCGGCCAAGGGTTGGCTGCTGCGAGTGTTTGGGTTCACGACGCGCCTCTACCAGAAGGCCGGGGGTCAATGGCTCGTCCGACGGGTTGGGCTCACCAAATTCCTGCCCGGGTCTTTAAAGAGCGCAGACTTCTCCCTCGGTCGGCTCGAAGGAGGCGTTCTCGTCCGGCGCCTGCCACGAGTCACTCCGGCGGTGGAAAAGCGGCGCTACCGAGTGGCCTTCCTCGAAGGCTGCTTGATGTCGGAGTTCTTCGCCCGCACCAATCGCGACACCGTGGAGGTCCTCGCCTTAAACGGATGCGAGGTTGTCGTGCCTGCCGGTCAGCGATGCTGCGGCGCGCTACACCTCCATAGCGGCGATCTCGAGACAGCCCGTCGCCAGGCACGCGCCAA
The DNA here is from genome assembly GCA_035711945.1 of Dehalococcoidia bacterium. GTDB lineage: Bacteria > Chloroflexota > Dehalococcoidia > WHTO01 > WHTO01 > DASTBR01. The sequence continues at coordinate 11,064 of DASTBR010000106.1, read as the reverse complement.
CGTCGAGGCGTTCCGGGCTCAGAAAGCCGACTTCATCCTGACGAACTCGGCTGGCTGCGGGTCGGTCCTCAAGGAGTACCCAAGCCTGCTTGGTTCAGAAGACGAGGCGGTGCTGGGTGCGCCGGTGCGTGACGTGCAGGAATTCCTCGGCGACGTCGGTCTTGCGCTGACACCTGGGCCGCTTCCGGTCACAGTGACGTATCAAGACGCCTGCCACCTGGCTCACGGTCAGCGCATTCGCGAGCAACCGCGAGCGCTTCTCAGCGCGATCCCCGAGCTGACGCTGATCGAGATGACGAATTCCGACTGGTGCTGCGGCAGCGCCGGCACATACAACCTGGAGCAAGCCGATGCTTCGCAACGGCTGCTCGACGAGAAGATCACGGCGATAGCGGAAACCGGCGCTCCGTTGGTTGCAGCCGCGAACCCGGGTTGTCTCCTGCAGCTGAGCGCCGGCCTGGAAGCGGCGAGGCTGCCAATCAAGGCACAGCATCCGATGGCAATCCTGGCGGAGGCGTACCGCAGAAGAGCCGTCGACGGCCCTTCCTAGCGACATTTCGTTCAGAAAAGCGGGAGATCCTGCCGAAACTCATAGTGTCCGGTTGCGTTTGACATTACAAACCTGCAAGCCCATTGGGCTTGACAAATGGGTATACAATTGTCAAAGCGACTGTCGGAAAATTCCAAATCCGATAGCTCGAGGAGGGCTAGCGCCATTCCAGGCACGCTCCGCCCACCCCGCCGCGTGTGGGGTGAGGTGCCGAGACGCTACCCGGCTAACGACGCGCGGCCGCGCCACCCCTGGCGGCGGCCAGCACTGTATACCCTCTTTCTCTTCCTGATCGGCGTTGGACTTTACCTGTCTGTCGACGTCCACGGCGATAGCAGCACCACAGGTCTAACGCTGGGTGATGCAGTCACGCTTCGGTCCACACCCGAGTCAACCGCGACCACGCCGCCCGAGCGACCAGCGCGGCTTGCCAGCCAGGAGAACAAGGACGAGCCAGGCCTTCGTGGGCAGCTCGACAACCACGAAGTTCGACCGGTTGCCGTAACTGTCGAGGTCGCTGAAGGCGATAGCGTCGCCAAGCTCGCCAACGCCTTTGACGTCAGCGCTGAGAGCATCATCGTCAACAACCCGGGCGTCCTCGACGCCGAATACCTTTTCGCCGGCCAGCTCCTGACCGTGCCGGGCGATGATGGGGTTATTCACACCGTTCGCCTCGGCGAAACAGTGGAGGATGTCGCCGCCGCCTATAACACGACCGTCGAAGCCATCACAGATTATTCGGGAAACGAGAACGCCTTTGACCGCAGCGGAAACCTGAGACAGGGTGTCACTCTGCTCGCTGTGGGAGGCACGGTGCCGCTCCCGGAGCCAGCGTCGGAAGAAGCCACACCAGAGCCGACGGTGGAGGCCCCGGACCCGACGGCTGAGCCCACCAGCGAGCCGACTGACACACCAACTGCCGCGCCAACGGCCGAGCCGACGGCAGAGCCTACCGCTGAGCCAACCGCAGAGCCGGCCCCGACTGAGCCAGCCCCGCAGGAGCCTCCGGGAAGCTCGACCCCGACCGGTTCGTTCATCTGGCCCGTGACGCCGTGCGGAGCATTCTCCGAGGGTCAGCTGTTCCGCAATTCGGAGCGCCCGGACCACGGAGGGCTAGACATTCCCCTGTTCTGCTCGCCTTCAACGCCGATTGCGGCCGCGGATGCTGGCCTGGTAACGCTCGCCGACTGGAGTGGCGGCTACGGCATCCTCGTGGTAATCGACCACGGTAATGGATTCGAGACCTGGTACGCGCATCTCAGCGGCGCGGCGGTATCGGTTGGTCAGCAGGTCTCACAGGGCCAGCTCATCGGCTACTCGGGATGCACTGGAAGCTGCTACGGCGAGCATCTGCACTTCGAGGTGCACGCCAACGGCACGCCGGTCGATCCCCTCGGTTATCTGCCCTAGCAACCTTGCCGATGAACCGAGGCGCGCTAGACTGACCTCCAGAGGTCCTGGGAGGTCGAGTGGATACAGCCGAGGCACTAGCGAAACTCGCCGTGGCCGGCGCCGTGCTCCACATGTACGGAGCGATCATTATCATCGGCACGTTCACCATCGTTGCCGCTGCGGCCGGCGCTTTCCTGTTTGTTTACTACCGACTTAAGAGCCGATTCAATTCGCGTGCCCCGGCCTAAAGCGCGGATCCGCCAGTAGGTCGCTTTGCCCGCTAAACGCAGCCGGCGTTCGCCTCTGGAGCTTCAAGCCGACGAGCTTGCCTGGCGCTGTGCCGACTCTGAGTGCGCCTTCGGAAGTTCCGATGATGTCGCGCCGCTGAACTCGATCGTCGGGCAGGATCGGGCGCTACGCGCCGTCGAGCTCGGCCTCAGCGTTCGCTCTCCAGGCTACAACCTTTACGTTTCGGGCCTTCCCGGCTCTGGGCGAAATACAAGCATCCGACTCTATCTTCAGCAGCTCGCGCCGTCGCTGCCTGCGCCGTCGGATTGGTGCTACCTGCGAAACTTCCGAGAGGAATATCGCCCGACGGCCCTGGAGCTGCCGCCAGGATCGGGCCCGATGTTTGCCTTGAGCGTCGAGTCTGCCGTGAGACATGCGATCGAGGAAATTGAGCGCCTCCTCGACAGCGACGAGCTTGCGACCCTCCGGAACACCTATCTGCATGAACAGGGTGAGAAGCGCGAGCAGGTATTTCAGGAGCTCAGAATGAACGCGGAGTCGCTGGGCTTTCGCGTCGAGTTTGTGGACGGCAGGCCAGTTCCGGCGCCGCTCGACACGGAGGGCCAGCCACTTACGCCGGAGGCGTTTAGTCAGCTTCCCGAAGAACAGCGGGCAGCGATCGAGAAGAAGACGCCTGAGCTGGACGACAGGTTGGGCCAGGCACTCCAGCAGATCCGGCGTCTCGACCGACAAACCTCAGATGGGCTTCGCGAGATCGAGCGCACTGCTGCCCGACGCTCCATGGAACCGATCTTCGATGAGCTGCGGGCTTCGCTGCCGGTAAGCGCCGATTCGCGGCAGGGCGCCTACCTGGGCGACGTCCTTGGCGACCTGCTCGACCAGGTGGACGACATCCGTGCCTTCGACGAACCCTTGATGCCCGGACATCCACCCGACCGCCGGGCCCGCCGCGAGCGGCTCCTGGAACGCTACCGCGTCAATGTCTTCGTTACGAACGGGAGCGGTGGAGCGCCCGTCATATTTGAGAACAACGCGACCTACTACAACGTCTTCGGCCGGGCTGACTACCGCGCTGTCGGAGGTCTGATGGTGACCGGGCACACGCAGATCCAGGCCGGCTCCTTGCATCGGGCCAACGGCGGCTTTCTGGTACTTCAGGCCGCCGACGTGTTCGGGCCACAGGGAATCTGGGAGCCGCTCAAGAAGTGTCTGCGTTCGGGTGAGATCAACATCGAGGCGTTAGGCGAACAGATCAGGTCCGTGCCGACGCAGTCAATCAGCCCCGCACCCATCCCTCTCACTGCGAAGGTGATAATCGTGGGCACCCCGGGCGTGTACCAGCTTGGTTGGTCCTCGGACGAGGACTTCCGCAAGCTGTTCAAGGTCAGAGCCGACTTCGCTCCCGACATGGACCGCACGCCGGCCAGCATTGGCCATCTTGCGTCGTTCGTTCGTCGCCGTTGCGACACAGAAGGTTTGCCGTCCTTCGACAAGGCAGCCATCGCGCGCGTGATCGAACACGCCGCTCGCCTCGCGGGCCACCAGCAGAAGCTGTCGACGCGCTTCGTCGACCTGGCCGACATCGTTACGGAAGCGGCGTACTGGCGTAGCGAGCGCGACGGCGGTGGGCCGGTCAACCGTGACGACGTCTCGCGAGCGATTGAACAGAAGCAATTCCGCGGAGCCCTGTACGAGGATCGGCTGCAACAGATGATTGCCGACGGCACCATCCACATTCGTACGAGCGGCGAAGCCATCGGGCAGGTAAATGGCATGTCCGTTTATGAGATGGCGGAACATAGCTTTGGACGCCCTACTCGTATAACCGCGCGTGTGTCACTCGGAGAAGGCGAGTTTGTGCATCTCGAGCGTGAAACCGAGATGAGCGGCCGCCTGCACAGCAAGGGCTTTCTTTCGCTTGTCGGCTATCTGCAGGGCAAGTACGGAACCGACCGACCGCTGGCACTGTCGGCGAGCCTTGGGTTTGAGCAGATCTATGACGAGATCGAGGGCGACAGTGCCGCTTCGGCCGAGCTTTACGCTTTGCTCTCGGAGCTTGGTCAGTTTCCGCTGAAGCAAGGGATCGCCGTTACCGGTTCAGTCAACCAACTCGGCGAAGTCCAGGCGGTTGGTGGGGTAATCGAAAAGGTTGAGGGATTCTTTGAAGTCTGCCGCACTGACGGCCTGAGCGGAGAGCAGGGCGTGATCATTCCCACCGACAACAAGCGTAATCTGATGCTTCGGGACGACGTGATCGAGGCCGTGCGTTCAGGGCAGTTTCACGTCTGGGCGGTATCAACGGTCGACGAGGGGCTCGAGATCCTGGCCGGGATCCCGGCGGGTATTGCTGGTCAGAAGGGCTATCCAGCCGACTCCATACACGGGCGTGTGACTGCCAGACTCGACGCCTTAGTTCAGAAACAAGGGGAGTTCGCTGCGAGGCTGGATGGGCAGTCGCCAAGCCCAGCGGGGAAGCGGCGCAACACTCGCACGGGCTGACTTGCGGAGAGTCGCCTCGGTATAATATTGAGCGGGGCGGAAGTGGCTCAGTGGTAGAGCACCTCCTTGCCAAGGAGGGGGTCGCGAGTTCGAATCTCGTCTTCCGCTCCATAATTGTGCCCACTTGCCGGAGTGGCGGAATGGCAGACGCGACGGTCTCAAAAACCGTTGAGGGCAACCTCGTGTGGGTTCGACTCCCACTTCCGGCACCAGCCCACCCGCTCGACGTCCGCTTACGGGCTCAGCCCGGTCTCCTACCGGCCGAAATGTCGCCCACTCTGCATCCAGGCGACAGAAATTGTCGCCACTGTCGCGCAAACTGAGGGTTGGAGGAGACAAGGATGATCAATGCTCCAGCTCGTCGTGCCAGCCGCCTGCAGCGGTTGAGCGACATTCTGTACCACTCGCCGCGATCGTATTCGTCCAAGGAACTCGCCGAACTGGTCGGAGTAGGCCAGCGCACGATCCAGCGCGACATTGCTGTGCTCGAGTCGGAGCTGGGCGTGCCGATCGATCTGGACAATAACGATCGCTATTTCGTTGATCGCTCGGCACGGCTGGCTCCTCTCGGCCTTACGGTTGATGAGGCGCGGTCTCTCTACCTGGCCATCCGTCTGTACATGCGGTACACGGACGAGTGCGATCCAGATGCGCTGACGGCTCTGGACAAGCTGGCCAGGGTGTTGCCGTCGCCCATGGCCGATCGCTTCCGCGAAGCTGTCAAGACTCTCTCGGAGCGCGACATCAACGGGGACTACTCGAACACGATGCGCGTCCTCACCCAGGGTTGGGCGCGAGCGCGAAGGGTCTCCTTCTCGTACAGGTCGGCTCGCGGCCACGTCTCGCAGGTTGACATCGAGCCGTACTTTATCGAGGCGGCAACGAACTTCTCCACCTACGTCATTGGGTTTTCGCACACGCACAAGTCGATCCGCGTCTTCAAGCTTGAGCGCGCGCACGAGGCACGGCTACTTCCTTATTCCTTCGAGATGCCGGAGGACTTCCAGGTCGAATCTGTGCTCGGCTACGCGTGGGGTGTCTGGATCGGCGGCGAGAAGAAGGACGTGATACTGCGCTTCTCCGCCTCCGTAGCTGAGCGTCTGCTCGAGGCGCGCTGGCATCCGAGCCAGGTGGTGGAGAAGCAACCCGATGGTTCCTACCTCGTCAAGATGACTGTTGCCGACACGATCGAGATCGCTTCCTGGATCCGTGGCTGGGGTCCTGAGGTAGAGGTCCTGGCGCCCGCGGAGCTGCGGTCTCAGTTCCGCGATGAGGCGATAGCTATGACGGAGCTCTACGTTGACGATGTCTGAGTTGGTTGTCGGTCCTCGCCGCCTGCTCGACGAGGCGCTCGCTGGGAACATCGAATCTGCTCGAGCAGAAGATCCTCTTCGGGCTGTCCACGTTGTTGTTCCCTCGAATTTGCTCGCCACAGCCTTGTCGCGCCGGCTCGCACAGAGCTCGCTTGACGGCCTCTTCAACGTCCGCTTCCTCACATTCATCGAATTGGCGCGGATGCTTGCTGGTCCCGATGAAACGGGTCGCCCGTTGTCGTCGCGTCTGAACCTGCTTGCGGCAATTCGCCACGCTGGCAGTCGTAGTGGAGATAGCTATTTCGGGGAGCTAACCGACCACCTCGGCTTGCACGAAGGGCTCCTCGCCACGCTCCTCGAGATAGAGAACGCGTCTCTCGCCGTCGGTGATCTCGAACGGCACGCCCGACGTCTCGGCCAGTCCGGCCCTTCTCGTCAGGGCGACGCCCAGAGAGTACTCGCCGTGGCCGAGACCTACAAGGAAGCGATTCAGAGGTTGAGAAGGTCACGCGAACCAGTTTCTGACCTCTTTCGTCGTGCCGAGGTTGCTGCTGGCCAGTCGCACATGGGCATGGTCCTCGCCTATGGATTCCATGACTTCACTGAGCTTCAAGTCGCTGTCTTGGCCAGCCTCGCGCGGGGTCCTGGCGTCCGCGTATTCCTCGCCGATGAGAACGTCGGATCAACGCCATATATGGTCAACACAATCGACCGCCTCGAAAAGGCAGGATTCGAGACAACGCGCCTCGATCGTGGCACCCATCCTCACGAAAAGCTCGCTGCGGGGCTGTTCAAACAACGCGCAAGTTCGATAGAGGACGCCTTCGTCACGTTCACCTCGGCACCCGGTCAGGTTGCTGAGGTCGAGGATGTGGTTCGCAGAATACTCGCGCTCTTCGCAGCCGGTCTGAGTCCGGATGATGTGGCGATAGCCTATCGCGGTGAGGAGCCTTACCCTCGTTTGCTCGCCGAGACGCTTCAGCGCGCCGGCCTCAAGTATTTTCTAGCTCAGGGAACGAAACTCGCCGATACGCGGCAAGGGAAGAGCATCCTTTTGCTTCTTTCGTTGGCGACGTCAAACCTCGGCCGCCGCGAGGTTATGGACTTCCTCAGCTTTGCCGCATTGAAGGCCGAGGTCCTGGCCGGCGCCAACGCCGAAAACTGGGAAGCCTTGAGTCGGCGAGCCGCGGTTGTTAGTGGGCGAGACCAATGGGAGTCGCGTCTGGGAGCCTACCTTGACGTTCTTGACGGGCAGGCGAAGCACTATCCCGACCGAGCCGCTGCGCTATCAAAGCGCCAGGCTGACGTCGTCAGGTTCCTGGCTGTCCTTCGCCCATTCTTCGAGCGCCTCTCAACGGCTCCTCTGCTGGCAACGTGGGCTGATCACGTTGAGTGGCTTACTGACTTCACCTCCGACTATCTCGAGGACCAGGAAGGAGCCGAGGCTGTTGCGGCTGCTCTTCGCCAGATCTGTGGACTCGGTGGTGATGAGGCGACACCGTTTGCTGACTTCCAGCGGATGGTAAGGCTTCACTTTGAACAGACGTATGCTCGCCATGGCAGTATCGGGAAGGGGCACATCTTCGTTGGCCAGCCACGCGACTTCCGCGGCCTGGACTTCGAGACCGTCTTCATCGTAGGTCTGGCTGAGCGGAGCTTTCCCCAACCCCTCAGGACCGATGCCCTCTTACCCGACAGTGACCGTCGTCAGCTGGCTGCCGATACTGGCCGGCATCTCTCGCTGTCCGGTCATGGCCTCGACGAAGAGCGACTCCTCTTTGCCGGACTTGTCGCCTCCGCTCGAAACCTCCACCTATCCTTCCCACGCTTCGACGAAAAGAAGCCTCGGCCGCGCTATCCATCTCCATTCTTCCTGGCGGCCGCAGAGGCGCTGCATGGCCGGCGATTCGACTTCAAGCTGGGCGGACTTGATCATCGGCGCCTGTCCGATGTCCAGCCGGACCCCGGGATAAAGCCCGAGGCCTCGCTGGCTGTGAATGACTACGACGTCGCGCTGCTCGCATCTTCGGGCAACCTCACCCGCAGTCACGTCGCCTATATGGAAGCGGTCGCGCCGCACTTCAGGTCGCTGCGCACAGCGTCGTGGGCCCGCAACGTCTCCAGCGAGCTAACCAGATATGACGGGTTGCTGCAGGACGAGGATGCCCGCACCGAGCTTCGAGCTACCCTCGCTGGTAGCGTCCTCTCGGCGACAGCGCTTGAGCAATACGCTGAGTGCCCGCAGCGTTTCTTCCTCGATCATGCTTTGCACCTGGAAGCTCTGGATGAGCCTGAGTCCGCGACGGAGCTCTCACCTCTCGATCGCGGGGTGATCCTCCACACGATCCTCGAGAACTTCTACCGAACCCTGTCAGAACGCCAGCTATTACCCCTTCAGCAGGATCGGCAATCGGAGTACAGTCAGCTGCTTGCGGCCGCCGCTGAGCGTGAGTTTCAGAGCGCTGAGGAAAGAGGCGTCACCGGCATGCTTGTCGGTTGGAAAGCTAACCGTCGAGTCCTCCTTGAGGAGCTTTCGCGGTTTCTCTATCAAGAAATCGAGGAGGCGCCCGACAGTCCCACGCCGTTCGCCTTCGAATACAACTTTGGCGACAGCCCGGCGAATCCACCGCTCGTCTTGGAACCCGTGGCGGGTCTTCAACTGCGGTTCCGCGGAAAGATTGATCGCATAGACCGGGGAGACCGTTGCGCCAGGGTGCTCGACTACAAGTCGGGCAAGACACAGGCGGCGACTCTCAAGGATGGTCAGGTGTCTTTCAATGGTGGTCGACAGCTCCAACTTCCGATCTATTCGCTGGCCGCCGCCCGCGATTTCGGGCTGGCGGCTGACGAGGTCGACGCCGCTTACATCCACATCAACCGTGAGGCTGGCTTTGCCGTCCGACCACTGGCTGGCAGCTCTTTCGCCGCTCGACGGCGCGACTTCGACTCCATACTCGGCCTGATCGCCCAATCGATGATCGATGGAATTTTCGTCCCTCGCACACTCAAGGGCTCCTCGTGCCGAAATTGCGATTTCCGGTTTGTCTGCCCGGCTCGAGTCAAGTTTCAAGAGGAGCGCAAAGCAGACCGCGAGAGCCAACGCCACCTGCAAAAACTCAACATTCTCAGGGACATCAAATGACCACTGCCGACCTCGTCGACCGTTCCCAGCGTGATCGCGCCGTCTCCGAATTCAGTCTTCCTGTCTGCGTCGAAGCGGCCGCCGGCACGGGTAAGACTCGGCTCATGGTCGACCGAGTCGTCGAAATCATTCGTCGGGGCCACGCTGCGATCCACGAGGTAGTTGCCATCACCTTCACCGAGGCTGCCGCAGCCGAATTGCGCGCTAAGATCCGTCGAGCTCTTGAGGATCAGGCGCACGACGAGATCCAGGACGATGAACAGCGGGCGCGTTTTCAGGAAGCTGTGGCGAACCTGGATGGCGCCCACATCGAAACGATCCACGCTTTCGCTCAGTCGATTCTCAAGGAGAGACCGATCGAGGCGGGCATAACTCCGAGATTCGAAGTACTCGATGAGCTCGCAATGAAACTCGACGTCGAGGAAGCATGGGATGAGTGGTTCGCCGTCGCCCTCGAGGAAGACGCATCGGCAGTTGAGCGAGCTCTGTTGCTCGACTTCGACTTCAAGTGGATCAAAAAGATCGGCATGATACTCAACGACAACCGCGACCTGCTGAATCTCAAGAACCCAGTAGCAGTCTTCCCGAATGTTGATGGCTACATCAGGTCACTCGTTGTCAAGGCCGGTGAGCTCGATGCGCTCCGCGAGCACTGCCGCAGCAGCACGGACAACGGTCGTCGGCAGATCGACCAGATTTCCCGCTATTCCGCCCAGCTCGCGCCGGCCAAGGGCGAGGAAGCCCTGAGGATCATTGCTTCCGGTGTGAAGATAGACCCCAGCCGAGGTAATCAGAACAATTGGGACCCTCCCGATCGATGCCGCGAGCAGAAGGTAATCTGCAGGGAGCTGGCTGCCAGCCAGGAGACCATTCGCTCTGAGCTCCGCTCGTATGCCCTTGGCAGGCTGATCACCTCGCTCGAAGAGTTTCCGCCGTGGTACGAGGCGCGTCGCCGCAGAGAGGGGCGCCTCGATTTCGATGACCTGCTTGTCTTTACCCAGAGGCTGCTGCGCGAGCACTCGCACGTCCGACGGCACTTCAAGCAGAAGTTCCGCTTCCTACTCGTCGATGAGTTCCAGGACACCGACCCTCTTCAGGTTGAGATTGTCTTCTTCCTCAGCGAGCAGATCGCTGAGACCGCTTCCGAATGGACGAGTGTCAACCTCGAGCCCGGAAAGCTCTTTGTGGTCGGCGATCCGAAGCAATCAATCTATCGCTTCCGTAGGGCGGACATCGCCATCTACGACGAGGCAAAGCGCATCATAGAGCAGACCAACAAAGCCATTCCGATTCAGCAGAACTTCCGCTGCTCCAGCGAGATCGTTGAGTTCGTCAACAGGGTCTTCGCAAAGGAGATGCAGCCCGAACTCGGGATTCAGGCCGACTATATCGACTTGGTCGGCCTGGAGAAGAGGGCAACGCCGCTGGCCGGTGCCCGGGTCGCAGCCATGACTCCGCGCGACGACTACCAGTCGGATACCGATCGAGGCCGCTTCATGGAAGCTCGTCAGGTCGCTTCGCTTGTTGAACAGATCGTGGGCAATTGGGAAATCGAAACCGACGATGAACCTCCGGTCGTCCGCAAAGCCACATACTCCGACATCGCCATTCTCATTCCTGGTCGTACGGGACTTGAGATCTATGAGGAAGTCTTTAGAGAGGCCGGCCTCGCCTACACGCATGAGGGGGGCTGGTTCTTCTATCAGCGGCAGGAGACACGCGACCTCATCGCCTTCTTGTCCGCCCTCGACAATCCCGGAGATAACCTAGCTATCGTTGCCACCCTTCGTAACATCTACGGCGTTCCCGACGAGGAGCTGCTGAAATTCAAGAACGCCGGGAACGACTTCGACTACCTCTCGAAGTTTCAAGGTTTCGCAAACATCGCAGACGCCTTCGCCACCCTTGAAGCGATTCAT
>DASTBR010000105.1:0-10751 GCA_035711945.1 Dehalococcoidia bacterium | reverse complement strand
GAGATAACGGCAAGCCGTTTCCCAAAGCCGAGCAGGCTGCAGGCGTCGCGCAAGGCCGTTTCCAAGGAGTCAAGCTCCTCGTTGACGGCTATGCGCAGCGCCTGGAAAGTCCTGGTGGCGGGGTGGATTTTCTCCCTGGCGCCGCCCACGGCCCGCTCGACTAGTTGGGCAAGTTCAGTAGTCGTCCGCAGCGGCCTGTTCTCCACGATCAGGCGCGCGATCCGACGGCTGTGGCGCTCTTCTCCGTAGCGCCAGATGACGTCCGCCAGCTCATCACGGGAATACGTGTTGACGATGTCCGCGGCCGTCAGTTCCTGGTTGGGGCTCATCCGCATGTCCAGCGGTGCTTCCAGGCGGAAGCTGAAGCCGCGTTCGGCCTCGTCCAGCTGCAGTGATGAGACACCAAGGTCCATGAGGACCCCATCGGCGGGCACAAAGTCGTGCCGTCGAGCTGCCTCAGCGACCTGGCTGAAGTTTCCCTCGACCAGGAGCGCCCGATCTCCGTAACGATCGAGGCGCTCCTGTGCCAGGTCGAGGGCGGCGGGGTCCAGATCCAAACCGAGCACTCGCGCGCTCGGAGATCCAGCTTTGAGAATCGCCTCGGCGTGCCCGCCAAGGCCGACTGTGCAATCGATATAGCGTCCATCAGCCTGCACGGCGAGGCCATCGAGGACCTCGCTTACCATCACGGGCTGGTGTCGTGAGCTCGCCGGGCGCCGTTCCATGACTGATACGCTCACTGAAGATTCTCCAACGCCCGATCGAGCGCTGAGGCGTACTGTTCCTTCGTCCTCTTGCGCTCGGCCTCCCATACGGTCTTCGACCAGAGCTCGAGGACGTTGCCGCGACCGACGAGCACCACGGCGCCCGAGAGGCCCGACTCTTCGCGGACCTCCAACGGGATCAGCACCCGGCCCGCTTTGTCGAGCGCGAGCTTGTGCGATGAGCTGTAGAAAGCCCGACGGATTCTTCGGCCGTCCTGTGAGCTTGGAATCCGATCGATCTCCTCGCGCGCGCGCTCGAATTCGGCGTGTGTGTACAGTTCCAGGCATTCCTCGGCCCCGTCGACGAGCCAGACAGGTCCGTCGCCCAGGTTGGCGCGGAACTCTGGAGGGATCGGGACCCGACCCCGGTCGTCGATCGTGTACTCGTGGCGGCCGTGGAACACTCAATTTGTCCTGCTGGTGGGAAGGACCGACCTCGGTGAGAGAGATCCGGTGCTTCAAGGTCGGCCCTTTCCCATGCGTTCCCATTTTTTACCACTGTACACCATGGATGTCAACACCCTTCCCCGATTTCTCGATTTTTTCAGCCGGCCATCCCACAGGGAGGGAACCTTGACCTCCCGCATTTGCCTCAACACCCTTGATCCATGCCAATCCGCGTCGGCGTCCTGACGATCAGCGACAAGGGCAGCCGCGGCGAGCGCGTCGATACGAGTGGTCCGGCGATCAGCCAGGCCGTCACGGCGATCGACGCTGAGGTACAGCTCTACGAGATCGTCCCCGACGACCGCGAGACGATCGCCGAGTACCTGCGCTCCTGGTCAGATGACGACCATGTCGACGTCATCTTCACCACGGGCGGCACGGGACTTACGCCTCGCGACGTCACCGTCGATGCGACGCTCGACGCGGTTGAGCATCTGATACCCGGCATTGCCGAGGCTATGCGCAACGAGGGACTTAAGCACACGCCCATGTCGATGCTCTCTCGCGCGGTAGCCGGCGTCCGCCGGCAGACGCTGATCATCAATCTGCCGGGCAGCGAGAAGGCGGTGCGCGAGAACATAGGAGTAGTCCTTCCGGTCCTGCAGCACGCAGTCGACTCGATTCGGGGGCGGACGGGCGACCATATCGGATGACTGTCGAAGGCAGAGTGACGGACGACCCAGATTCGCTATAATCGAAGGCGGATCAGAATCTCGCCCCAATCTCCGGGGCGTCCTCCAAGGGGAGGGCGCCTTTTTTGCGGGCGATTACTGGCCTACCTGACTTAAGGAGGCAAGCCCTTGGCTGCAGCACCACCCGTCTCAATGAAGGCCTTGCTCGAGGCCGGCGTCCATTTCGGACACCAAACCCGGCGCTGGGATCCGCGGATGCGCCGGTTCATCTTCACCGAACGCAACGGCATCCACATCATCGACCTCCAGCAGACTGTCGGCCGTCTACAGGCGGCGATGGACTTCGCCCGTGACCTCGCTCAAGAAGGCGGAGTCATTCTCTTTGTCGGCACCAAGAAGCAGGCTGTCGAGACGATCGAGCAGGAAGCACAGCGTTGCGGGATGCCCTACGTGACGAATCGCTGGCTGGGCGGAACGCTGACCAACTTCAACACGATCCAGTCGCGAATCGACCACCTGGCGCGATTGGAGAACGAAAAAGAGCGCGGCGACTTCGAGCGTCTGATCAAGAAAGAGGCGCTGAAGCAGGAAGAAGAGATCGTCCGGCTGAACCGCTTCTTCGGCGGCATCAAGGAGATGCAGAGGCTACCGTCTGCGCTTTACGTGATCGACTGCGTCAAAGAGCACATCGCAGTAGCCGAGGCACTCAAACTAGGTGTGCCGATCATCGCGATGACCGACACGAACTCGAATCCTGAGGAGATCGACTATCCGATCCCCTCGAACGACGACGCCATACGCGCGATCAAGCTGATCACCGCGCGTATTGCCGACGCAGTTATCGAAGGAACACGGCTCCGTGAATACGCCGAGGAGTCCGGCCTCGAAGCGGAAGACCTGACGGGTGAGGACTACACCGAGGGTTATTCGGCGTCGCCAGACGACCTTGGGCCGGGCGAAGAGCTGCAGGCTGAAGGGGAAGCAGAAACGCCGGCTGACGACCCGGCCGCTGAGCTAGCGCGAGCTCGCGCTGAACTGGCCAAGGCGCGCGCGGAGCTCGCGCGGGCGAAGCACGAGGCAGCCGTGGCTGCAGCGTCGGGAGAGTCCGGTGCTGACGGCGCGACTGAGTCCAGCGCGGCCCCGGAGCCAGACAGCGAACAGCAGCCCGAAACACCGTCTGACACGGAAGCCGGGGAGGGCGAGACCGCAAGTGAGACAGCTGAGGCTGCCGAGGCAAGCGCCCAGACAGAGACTGACGGTTAAGGACCAGGGAGAACGATTTGGTAAGCACTGACGACGTCCGGCGACTTCGTGAAATGACGGGCGCGGGCATTATGGACTGCAAGCGCGCATTGGACGAAACCAAGGGCGACTTTGAGAAGGCCGTAGAGGTTCTTCGTCAAAAGGGGCTGGCCCAGGCGGCAAAGCGCGCTGAGCGAGCGACTGAACAGGGCCTCGTCGAGGCATACATCCATACGGGAGGGCGCGTCGGAGCGCTTGTTGAGCTGCTCTGCGAGACCGACTTTGTGGCGCGAACCGACGAATTCAAGGAGCTGGCGCACGACATCGCCCTGCAGGTGACGGCAACGGCTCCCGCCGCAATTTCTGAGGATGAGGACGGCGTGCGCGAGATGGAACCAGGCGAACTGGTGCTACTCAAGCAGCCGTTTATCCGCGATCAGTCAAAGACGATCGAGGACTTGATCAGAGAGGCCATCGCGAAAACGGGCGAAAACATCAAGATCCGCAAGGTCGCTCGGTTCGAAGTAGGCCGCTAGGGGCAGCGTGGGCACATACAAGCGAGTCATGCTCAAGGTCAGCGGTGAAGCGCTGATGGGGCAGAGCGCGTACGGGATCGACCTGAAGACGATCAACTCGCTCGCTCAACAGATCAAACAGGTCAACGAAGACGGTATCGAGACGGCGATTGTGGTCGGCGGAGGCAACATCTGGCGCGGGGCAGAGGCAAGCGAGGGCGGCATGGATCGGGCCACCGCCGATTATGCCGGCATGCTGGCAACGGTGATCAACGGACTCGCCCTGCAGGACGCGCTGGAGAACGTCGGGGTGTGGGTCCGGACCCAATCGGCAATCAACGTTCAGCAGATCGCTGAGCCGTATATCCGACGGCGGGCCATGCGCCACCTGGAGAAGGGCCGCGTGGTCATCTTCGTTGCTGGAACGGGCAATCCCTACATGACAACAGACACGGCGGCTGCGCTGCGGGCAATCGAGATCCAGGCTGATGTACTGCTCATGGCCAAGAACAACGTGGATGGCGTCTACGAGGCGGACCCGGCGACGACGCCGGGCGCTCGCAAGTTTGACACGCTGCCTTATATCGAGGCGATCAACCGGCGGCTCGAGGTAATGGATAGCACGGCACTGTCGCTGTGCATGGAGAACAGCCTGCCGATCGTGGTGTTCGACGTAGGCGTGCAAGACGCGATTGTCCGCGCGGCGCGGGGCGATCAGATCGGCACCGTGGTCGGCGACTACGAATCGGTTCTCAGCCCCGTCTAGCTGCTTCGTCCGTATCCTTAGACGCGGAGGGTTCAGTGATCGACGACACCTTAGCCGACGCAAGCCATCGTATGACCCAGGCCATCGAGGCGACGAAGCGCGAATTCAATGGGATTCGCACCGGCCGGGCCAATCCCGCGCTCGTGGAAGGTCTAAAGGTCGACTACTACGGCACGCCGACCCCGTTGAAGCAGCTGGGGAACATCGCAGTGCCTGAAGCGCGCTTGCTGACGATCAGTGTTTACGACAAGGGGGCCGTGGCGGCGGTTGAGAAGGCGATCCGTTCGTCGAACCTGGGGTTGAACCCGATGAACGATGGGAATCTGATCCGCCTGGCCATACCACAACTGACCGAAGACAGGCGCAAAGAGCTGGTGAAGATGGTGCACCACAAGGCCGAAGAAGGCCGCGTGTCGGTGCGGAACGTGCGCCGGGACGCAATGGAGCATATCCGTCAGGCGAAGAAGGACAAAGAGGTCGGTGAGGACGACGAAAAGCGGGCTGAGGCAGAGCTGCAGAAGCTTACGGATCAATTTGTCAGAGACATCGACCGTCTGAGCCACGAGAAGGAAGCCGAGGTCCTCGAAGTCTAGTGGCCGGCCAAAACTGGGGCGCATGGCGATAGACACGCCGACTGCGCAGCGCACAGATCAAGGGAGCAACGACCAGCCATCGGTGCCCCGTCACGTGGCGATCATCATGGACGGCAACGGACGCTGGGCACGGGCGCAGGGCAAAGACCGGAACTTCGGCCACCGGGCGGGGACTGAGAACATCCGCAACATCATCCGCCTCTTCGGTGAAGCCGGGGTTCGCTACTTGACGGTCTACGCGTTCTCGACTGAGAACTGGAGCAGGCCAAAGAGCGAGGTTCGCGCGCTGATGGGACTGATCGGCCAGGTCCTGAGGCGCGAAGTGAAGAAGATGCACAAGGAGGGCGTGCGCCTGCATCACATCGGGAAGTTGGATGTGCTCAGCGACAGCCTGCGCAAGCAGATCCTGGATGCGGTCGAGCTGACCCGTAAGAACGAACGCATCGACGTCACCGTTGCCTTCAACTACGGCGGACGCGACGAGTTAGTCGACGCGGTGCGGAGGTTGATCAAGGACGGCTGGGCGCCGGAGGCAATCAGCGAGGATGTGATCTCGCAGCACCTCTACACGGCAGGCATACCCGACCCGGACCTGATCATCAGGACCGCGGGAGAAATGAGGCTATCGAACTTCCTGGTCTGGCAGGCCGCGTATGCCGAGTTCTGGTCAACGCCAACGCTGTGGCCGGACTTCGGTGAGAAGGACATCCAGGAAGCGCTCACTGCCTACGCCGAGCGCACGCGCAAGTTCGGCGCCGTCGTTGAGAGTTAGCCAGCCGACCTAGAACATGACTGACGGCACCCAGACGCCTTCGGGGCGCTCGTAGGGTCCCATGGTCATGAGGTTCATTGGCTTGACGGTGCGGAAGCCAGCCGAGAGGAAGCGTCGAAACAGGTTGCCGTCGATCAGGGGACAGAAGCAGCGTGCGTGTCCGGGCGGCAGAGCCCGCGCGGCCTGCCGGACCATCACGACCATGTCATCCTCGGTCTCGGCCACGCCGTGGCCCAGCATGCCCTGGGTGTAGTAGCCGACTATACGTCCCTCACGCTCTTTCAGGAGGTACGCGAAGGGGCTACCGATGGCGGCGGCGACTTCGTTGCGCCTGCTGATTTTGTAGAAGCGACGCGACAGTTCGTCGACTGCGGAGAGATCGTCTTCGGTGACCGGGCGCACGCTGGGGTCCACTTCCTCGGCTGGCGGGGGTTGCATCAGAGCCAGTGGCTCCCTCACGTCGAATCCAAGAGAGCCGTATAGGGACATCGACGTGGTGTTGAAGGCATCCTGGACGAGACGCACCATCTCGATGCGCTCCTGCCGGGCGCGGTCGATCACGTCCTCCATCAGGGCGCGGCCGATCCGCCCGCCCTGGAGCGATACCTCGACGGTGATGGGCCCGACGCCTGCCGCTTCGTCGGCGGTCAGGAGGAAGTTCGAGCCGGCCACGTCGCCGTTGTTCATCGCCGCCACGCCATAGACGTCCTCCCGCTGGACGAGCAAGCTCATCAATCGACGGGCGATGCCAACGGTTGGGAAGTCGTGTGGGAAGTGGTGCTTATCGGCGATGTCCTTGAAAGCTTCGTAGCAAATGCGTCCGAGCTCGGACGCATGCTCAGGCCGCGGTCTGATCAGTTCGATGCTCAACGGATCCTCCCAACGAACGACGGGCTGACACCAGCGAGCTTACCGGCGCATGGGGTTATAGGACGACTGCGCCCAGGCGGCGACATGCTCTGCGATGTTTGGACACTGGAGCCGGCTTCCGCTGCCCTCGCAGCGCGCACAACTGCCGCCGAAGAAGATGAGCGTTCGGTTGCTGCCTTTGCCCTTACACCAGTAGCAGGCCATGAGGAGCGCCTTGTTGCTGCAGACACGGCACGTGCCGCTTGTTTGATCGACTTCAGAGGACTCGAACACAAGCCCCTCCTTCCTACGGGGCTCCCGACGGCAGTAGCGTAGACCTGCAGCACAGGGCATTGCCACTGCCAGCGAAAGACTCGCGCCGCTCCGAAATAGCCCCGAAGATTCGAGCAGTGCTCGTTCAGCGTGTAGCCGTCGCGGTGGTCGCGATTCCGATCATCCTGGCCGTCGTGGTCATCGGCGGGGAGCTTTACGACGCCGTGCTGGCGGCAGTCCTGGCGTTCGCCGCGGTGGAGTTCTTTTGGATGGTGAGAGGGCACTGGCGAGCGCCATTAGCGCTGGGGGCCGGCGCCGCCGCAGCTGGGCTGGCGATCGGAGCCGACAGCGGCTACGACTGGCTGGTCTACGCCCTGGCGATTGTCACTGGTGCTTCGCTGGCCGCGGTCGTAGTGACCTCAGATGTCGAGGAGGGGGCGGCTAACTGGACCGCGTTCCTCGGCGCGGTGATCTATTGCGGGTTCCTGGGAGCGCACTTCGCGCTATTGCGGGACGCAAGTGAGGGGCTTGAGCTCGTGTTGATCGTGCTCCTGGCTACCTATACGGCCGACAGCGCCGCCTACTTCGTAGGGATCACGGTGGGACGGCGTAAGTTCGCGCCGCGGATCAGCCCGAGCAAGACGTGGGAAGGGACTGTCGGGGCGATGGTCGGCGGGATAGTTGCGGTGGTGCTCCTGGCCTACGTGCTGGACGTGGACTGGAGCTTTCTCGAAATCCTCGGATTGGCGCTCCTCTTCCCAGTCTTTGCTGTGGCTGGGGACCTCGCGGAGTCAGTGCTGAAGCGCAGCCTGGAGATCAAGGACACGAGCAAGCTGATCCCGGGCCACGGCGGGATCGTCGACCGGCTCGACTCGCTGCTGTTCACGGCGCCGCTGGTCTTCTACTGGCTGGTCTGGGTCGTAAATTGAGCGTTATGTCGAGGTTATACTGACGGCGCAATGCCCCGCCCGATAAACATTGCGATCCTGGGCTCGACGGGGTCAATTGGTCGCCAGACGCTGGAGATCGTCGCCTCACTTCCGGATCGGTTTAAGGTCCTGGCACTGGCCGCAGGCAGCAATCGCGACCTTTTGCTGCATCAGGTCGTCCGCTTTCAACCGCAGGTCGTTCATCTCGAGCAGGGTGGCGAGGGGCTGCCAGATGTGGCGACTGCGACGCCGGAAGAGATCGCCTGCCATCCCGAGGTTGATGTGCTCCTGGTGGGGACGACCGGCAAGGCTGGACTGCTGCCAGCGCTGGCCGCGCTCAAGGCGGGCAAGGCGGTGGCTCTCGCCAATAAGGAAGCACTGGTCATGGCTGGCGGCATTCTTACCCAGGCCGCAAAACGGTACGGCGGTCAACTGCGACCGGTCGACAGTGAGCACAGCGCAATCTGGCAGTGTCTTTGGGGCGAAGACCACAAGAGCATCCGCCGCCTGGTGCTCACGGCGTCCGGTGGGGCATTCCGCGACTTTTCGGTCGATGAGCTTGCGCACGTGACGCCGGAGCAAGCTCTGCGGCATCCGACATGGGACATGGGGCCAAAGATCACGATCGACAGCGCGACTCTGTTCAACAAGGGGCTGGAGACGATCGAGGCGCGGTGGCTGTTCGACGTGCCGCTTGACAGGGTGGGAGTCGTCCAGCATCGCGAAAGCATCGTTCATTCGCTGGTCGAGTTCAGCGACGGATCGGTCAAGGCTCAGCTCGGGCTGCCGGACATGCGGCTGCCGATCCTGCTGGCGCTGACCTATCCGGAAAGAGCCGCTGAGCCGCAGACGGCGACGCTGGATCTTGCCGCCGTCGGCCAACTGAACTTCGGCTCGATCGACCATCAGCGCTTTCCACTTCTGCAAATGGCGATCGAGGCTGGACAGCGCGGCGGTACGTATCCGGCGGTACTGGCCGCAGCGGACGAGATAGCAGTCCAGCAGTTCCTCGATACGCGTATAGGGTTTAGAGAGATCGCTTCTGCCGTCGAGTCCGTGCTGTCGGATCATGACGGAATCGCCGATCCTGAATTAGAAGACATACTGGCCGCGGACGAGTGGGCTCGCCGGCGCGCCGCAGACTGGATTACCGCCCGCGCATGAGCGTCCTCGAAGCCATCCTGCCCTTCGCCGCGATCCTGATTTTCCTGATCGTCGTTCACGAACTGGGTCACTACTTCGCGGCCAAAGCCTTTGGGGTGACGGTTCTGGAGGCCGGGCTGGGGTATCCGCCCAAGGCCTGGGGCAAAAAGATCGGCGAGACCGAGTACACGATCAACTGGCTGCCGCTGGGCGGGTTCGTGAGGCTTCTTGGCGAGGAGGACCCTTCGGATCCGCGGAGCCTGGCGGCGAAGCCGGCATGGATGCGGCTCATTGTGTTGCTCGCGGGTTCCTTTATGAACTTGATGCTGCCGGTGATACTCTTCGCCGTTGCCTTCACGATCCCGCAGGAGATCAACACCGGCGGCGTGACGGTCAACACGGTCGCCCCAAACTCGCCGGCCGAACAGTCCGGGCTCGAGCCCGAAGACGTGATCATCACGGTGGCCGGGCGCGAGATCGAGAACATCGACGACCTGAGCCGAGCGATCCAGGTGAATCGCGGCGAAGATATCGAGTTCGTAGTGCTGCGACCTTCGACCGGCGAAACGATCACGACCGACGTCAACGCACGCTGGCACCTGCCGGAAAACCAGGGGCCGACTGGTATCAGTATTCGCCAGTATCCGTTTACGCGGACGCGTTCAGAACCGCCGTGGGAGTCTATTCCGCACGCTCTGAGCTACACACTCGACACGCTGCAGTTAGCGGAGAAGCAGATAGAGGGCTGGATCAGGGGCGCCGACTCGCCCGAGCTCTCTGGGCCGGTGGGGATCGCCGACGCCACAGGTGAGGTCGTTGAGGAGGCCGGCTGGATCCGTCTGTTCGAGTTCACTGCGTTGCTTTCGATCAACCTCGCTATCCTCAACATCCTGCCGCTACCGATGCTCGACGGCGGACGGATTGCTTTCATCCTTGTGGAGATCGCTCGCGGTGGCCGGCGGGTTTCGCCGGAGAAGGAAGGGCTGGTCCATCTGGTGGGCTTTGCTGTGATGCTGGGGGCGGTGGCGATCATTAGCTACTTCGACATCCTGCGTGTGATCGAAGGCGACTCGTTGTTCCGTTAGCACTCCATTGAGTAGAGTGCTAAGCACGAAGTATTATCGGCGTAGATAACTGCCCGGAGGAACTTGCTTGCCCACTTACGTTTACCGCTGCGAAGGCGGTCACCAATACGAGCGCCGTGAAAGCTTCTCAGCGCCGACGGAGCACGACTGCGACGACTGTGGTCGCCAGGCACGTCGTATCCCGGTGCCTACGGCGGTGATCTTCAAAGGCGGGGGCTGGTATAAGACGGATTCCCGCTCCAGCAACGGGACCTCTGAGAGCTCGTCCAGCTCATCTTCCAAAGAATCCAAGAGCGAAAGCACCAGCGAATCAGTGGCGACGACCAACGATTCGACGACAAAGACTGATGCGACGAGCCACGGGCACACACACGGCCCGGGTAGTCACACGCACTAAGAGCGGCTAACTGCGGGGGCAAGCGCTCTCATGGCTTTGAGGGAGCCCTGGGCGGGATCCGCCTCCATTAAGTTGAAGGCCTGGATCACAGGCACGGTGACTCCAGCGGCAACGTACTCCTCGATGCGGGCGCGGCACTCGTCGGCGCTGCCGTAGATGATCAGGTCGTCGACTACCTTCTGTGGGATATCTTCCAGAGCCTGCTTGCGGTCCCCGGCCTTCCAGGACTGCCACATGGCAGCGAGCTCCTCACCACGTCCGAGCCATTCATGGAACATGGCATAGGTAGGGACGTTCAGGTAGGTCGTGATCGAGCGCCGCGCGAGCGGCACAGCCTGCTCCTT
>DASTBR010000104.1:0-2706 GCA_035711945.1 Dehalococcoidia bacterium | reverse complement strand
GTCCAGTCACGGGAGGTGCGGACGGACGGGCGGCCAGCGAAGGTGCAGACGGTCGTGGCCGGGCCCAAGGTGGGCCGCAATGATCCTTGCCCATGCGGCAGCGGGCGCAAGTATAAGAAGTGCCACGGCGCGGCCGGCCTCTAGGGCGGCGCCGGAATTATCACGTAGAAGACGCCGATCAGCACGGCCAGCGCGCCTAACGAGAGCGCCAGCGCGGCCATTCCGGGCAGCGAAGTGAAGGCGATGAGGGCTAGCAGGACCACCCCTACGAGGCCAAAGCCGAACATCGTGTTCAGGCGGTTGGGCCAGTCGCCGTCCTGACCGTACTTCAGACGGTAGAGCAGGGAGATAATGAGGACTCCGACCAGCGCGAACACGGTGCCGCCATCGTAGCAAGGAGGGACTGATGACCAGAGATAACGAGCAGATCGTTGTCGACTTCTGTAACGCCTGGGAGAAGGTTGACCTAGACCTGGTGATGTCCTTCTTCAGCGACGACATCATCTACCACAACATGCCGATGGCGCCGGCCGAGGGCACCGAGGCTGTCCGCGAGATGATCAACGGATTCCTGTCGCAAACCGCGGCCAGCAACTGGCAGATTAAGTCGATCGCGACCGAGGGCGACGCGGTCCTGACCGAGCGGGTGGACCGCTTTGAAATGAAGGACGGCAAGATAATTGAGCTGCCGGTGATGGGCACCTTCGAGCTGCGCGAGGGCAAGATCGCACGCTGGCGCGATTATTTCGACCTGCAGACGTGGGTTAGACAAGCACAGGGCGGCTGACTCGCCCAGCAACGCCCCTATGTCTGCAGTCCGCACTGAAGAGGCGCTTTCCCGTGACATTCACCTCCTGGGCGATCTGCTCGGGGAGGTGATCGGCGAGCTGGAGGGCCGAGAGCTCTTCGACCTCGAGGAGCAGGTGCGCGAAGTGTCGAAGGCACGCCGGGCGGGGAGGCCGAGCGCGGCTTCTGAGCTGCACGGACTGATCGCCGATCAACCGCTGGACACTCTGACGGCGCTGATCAAGTCATTCTCGAACTACTTCCAGCTCGTCAACCTGGCCGAGGACGCGCATCGCGTCCGAGTCCTTCGGGCACGCGAGCACCAGGGCGTCCTAGCCGACTCACTGGAGGAGGCAGTCGAGGAGCTTCGAAGCAGCGAGCTAACAGCGAAAGAACGGCGGCAACTGCTCGACCGACTTTCCGTGCGGCTGGTCTTCACGGCGCACCCGACGGAGTCCAAGCGTTCCGTCGTGCTGGCCAAGCTGCGCGGGCTGGCGGCGGTGCTCGAAGAGCTGGATCAGCCCGACCTCCTCGATCGGGAGCGGCGTCGCCTGATGGCAGCGGCGCGCGCCGCGGTCATCTCGCTGTGGCAGACGCGTACGGCACGGCCGGAACGACCGTCGGTCGTCGACGAGGTGTACCACGGGCTCTATTTCATCACCGAGACGCTGGTGGACATCGTGCCTCAGCTACAGCAGGACCTTGAGGCACTGCTCCAGGAAGACGCCGAACTCGAGGACTGGATGGCTTCGAGAATCGTGCGCTTTGGGACATGGGCCGGAGGGGATCGTGACGGGAATCCGTCAGTGACTCCGAGGACGACCATTGCGGCCCTGGAGATTGGTCGGCGAGAAGCCGAGGACTATTACCTGAAACAGGTGCGGCGCCTTTCTGAGCAGCTCAGCCAGGCGACCGACCAGGTGGATGTCTCCGAGCAGCTTCAGCGGTCGCTCGCGGCCGATGCAACGGATAATCCTCGCCTGGCTGAGGAAATGGAGGCACGCTATCCGGGCGAGCCGTACCGCCAGAAGCTGGGCTATATCGGCGCAAAGCTCGGCGAGAGCCGCTATCGGACGCCGGCGGAGTTGCTGCGTGAGCTGCGGCTGATGGACGAGAGTCTGAGGGCGAACGGGGCGGAGCCAGCGGCTTACGTATGGCTCGGACGCATGCTGCGCCAGGTGGCCGCCTTTGGGTTGAACCTGGCCACGATGGAGGTGAGGCAAGAGGCAAGCCGCCACCATGCGGCGCTGGACGAGATCCTCGCCGGCAATGGTCGACCAGGCTATCTCCAACTCGATCCGGCAAGCCGGGCTGATCTTCTCAATCAACTTCTCTCGGAGCGCGGCTTAAAGCCCGCACTCGAACTCTCTGAGCCGTCGGAGGACGTCTGGATGACCTTCCGGGCGATTGCCGAGGGTCACGCCCGCTTCGGGGAACAGGCGCTCGACACGTACGTTATCTCGATGTCGGCAAGCGCCGCGGACGTCCTTGCCGTCCTGCTTCTGGCTCGCGTCGCCGGAGTCTCTGACGCACTCGATATCGTCCCTCTGTTCGAGACTGCGGATGACCTGCAAGCCGCGCCGCTCGTGGTCGCGGAGCTCCTGGGCAGTGAGTCCTACCGGATGCACCTCGAGAAGCGTGGCAACCGACAGCAGGTGATGATCGGCTATTCGGACAGCAATAAGAGCGAGGGCTACCTGGCCGCACACTGGGCGCTGTACGAAGCACAGGGCGAGCTGGCC
Organism: Dehalococcoidia bacterium; assembly: GCA_035711945.1. Lineage (GTDB taxonomy): Bacteria > Chloroflexota > Dehalococcoidia > WHTO01 > WHTO01 > DASTBR01. The sequence goes on along the minus strand of DASTBR010000104.1, from coordinate 178 downwards.
CGCCTCTGCAACGCTCGAGGGATCACGCTCGAGCTCTTTCATGGGCGCGGGGGGACCACGGCGCGCGGAGGTGGACCAACTAACCGGGCCATCCTCGGTCAACCCGGAGGCACGGTCCGCGGCCGGATTAAGGTCACCGAGCAGGGCGAGGTGATCGCGGAGCGCTACGCCAACCGTC
>DASTBR010000103.1:0-2349 GCA_035711945.1 Dehalococcoidia bacterium | reverse complement strand
CATGGAGCAGCCGGGGGCGGGCGGGGCCCCTCTCCTCGCCCGTCGCCCCCGGCAGTGGGAGTTGCATGGTCTTTTCATCGATGGTGGGGACGCGGCCCTCCTCGAGGGCGATGACGGCCTCCTTCAGGGACTCGATATCGCTGAAGGGGCGATAGACAGAGGCGAAGCGGATGTAGGCGATGTCGTCGAGCTCGCGCAGGCGCTCCATGACAAGCTCGCCGACGAAAGTGCTTGGTACCTCGGCCACGCCCTGGCTCGTAACCGCGGCCTCGACGTAGTCGGCGAGGCCCTCGATCTCGCTGGCCGATAGCGGCCGCCTTTCGCAGGCCTTGCGTACACCGGCGAGCAGCTTCTCGCGCGAGAACTCCTCGCGGCGGCCGTCCTTCTTAACAAGGAAGGCGCCGGCCAACTGGATGCGCTCGTAGGTCGTGAAGCGACGCCCGCAACCGGCTGCGAGGCACTCGCGGCGGCGACGGACGCCGTCTTCTGTCGTCCGCGAGTCGATGACCTTTGTCTCTTCGTAGTAGCAGAACGGGCAGCGCATCCGGTAGTACCTCGGAACGCCACAATACGACTATATGCTGGGCTTGTCAACAGCCGCAGCACAATATCTTGTGCCAACTACGTTGAAAACGGGAATTTCGGCGGCTGAGAAACTTGACAGCATCGTCCATGATCACCCGTGAGGGGGCCGGCGGGGTCCCCATTAGTGAAAGGGGAGACGGGATGGCCAAGAGGCGTATCCCCGGCCCTGGCCTGATCGGCGCCATCCGTAGGCGCTCTCAGGTCTTTAACAGCCGCAACCACCGCTGGACGAAGCGCAACGTCGAGACGGGACGCTTCATGAACCAGAAGTCCGACGGCGAACCCTTTAAGCGGGTGCGCCGTGAGCGCGCCGCTGCCGGCGCCTGATAACCAGCCAGAACACACAAGACCCTGTCTGGCTCCGCATAACAAGACTCCGTCGTAGCATGATTCGACGGAGGTGTTTCCATGCGCGAAAAACCTGATTCTCTGCCGGCGGCGGTTGAGTCTCCGGCTCTGACGATTCGCACGACCAACTGGGACGGGATGGCCGCCATCGTGGTCGAGGCCAAAGAGCAAGTCGACATGGGGCCCGCTCTGAAGGGCCTGCCCAACGACCTGTGTCCCGTGCCGCACTACGGCTACATGCTGAGCGGCGCCGCTCATCTGAAATACGGCGACGGCAGCGAAGAAGTGATCAAAGCAGGTGAGGTGTACGCGTGGCCGGCTCCCCATACTGGATGGTTTGAGGCCGGCACAAAGTTCGTGGAGTTCAGCCCGCAGGCGGAGTACGAAGCGCTGCTAAAGCACCTGCAGGGCGGCGGCAGTTAGACCGGCAGGCCCTCGGGCGATAACCTCGAAGGCCTGATGCATAAGGACGAGATCGATACGCCCGCGCTGCTGCTTGACCCGGAGGCGATGGAGCACAACATCGCCGCTATGGCTGAGTACTTCGCCGGGCGGGAGGCCAACCTTCGGCCACACTTCAAGACGCCGAAGTGCGTGGAGGTGGCGCAGCGACAGGTCGCTGCGGGGGCTATCGGCGTCACCTGCGCAAAGCTCGGCGAGGCCGAGGTGGCGGTCGATGGCGGGATCGAGTCGGTGCTGATCGCCAACCAGGTCGTAGGTGAGCTGAAGATCAAACGCCTCCTCGAGCTGTTGCCTCGGGCGGAGGTGATCGTGGCCGTGGAGAACGAGGGCAACGTCCGTGAGCTGGCCGAGGCGCGGCGGGCATCGGGCCGGACGCCTCGGGTCATCATCGAGACGGATGTGGGGATGGGCCGCTGCGGGACGCGCACCCCTGCCGAGACGGTGCGTCTGGCTCACCTGATCAAGGACGAGGGCCTCGAGTATCGGGGGGTCATGGGGTACGAGGGACACTGCGTGCTGATCCCCGATAAGGAACAACGTGTTGCCAAAGCCACAGAGGCGATGGACACGCTGATGGCTCATGTCGAGGCGCTGAATGAGTCAGGCTTGAGCCCTGAGATCGTGAGCGCTGGTGGCACTGGGACCTATGACGTCACTGGAGCTCGGCCGGGCGTGACCGAGGTTCAGGCAGGCTCGTACGTTTTCATGGACGGGCTGTATAGCCACGTGCGGGCGGACGCACCGTTCAAGCCGGCGTTATCGATCCTGACGACGATCATTGCTCGTCATGGGGACGACGCCATCGCCGACGTCGGGATGAAGTCGCTGACGAACGAGTTTGGACCGCCGCGGGGCAAGACATCGAAGTTCAAGGTGTCGTCGCTGTCAGAGGAGCACGCGCACCTCGACCTGCAGCCAGGGGATCCAACGAAGCCGGGCGATCGCGTCGAGATC
>DASTBR010000102.1:0-10586 GCA_035711945.1 Dehalococcoidia bacterium | reverse complement strand
GCCGACGCCGACTGCTCGAGAAAGTTACGCAGAATGCTGGCCACCCGGCCGCCGAACCCCTGGCAGCGCTCATCGCGCTCGACCATCACGTCAACCGGTACGCCGAGGCGTCTCGCCCCGTCTACCAGGATCTCGTGGTCGAAGTAGTCAAGACCGAGTTGATTCGCGACGCCCGTGCCGATGTCCGATACCCGGGCGCCCATCGTACCGGCAATAGTGATGACCGGCATATTGGCCTCCATGAGGTGTGCTTCCAGCGCAGGCGTATTTTCTTAAAGCCAGCGGAGTATAGCAGCGCATACGCACGCCGTTTAAGAGCCAGACGGATTAGCCTGCTTTCGTCGCAGTGGATCCGCTCATAATTGTTCCGCTCATCGTCGTCGTAGCTGCTCTCGCGGTGCTCGTCGTCATCGCGGTGATTGGCTGGTTTGGCAGCGAAAAAGCGCTCAAGCCGGTGCCCTACGAGGAGGAGAGCACCTTCGACCAGTTCTCATTGCGACCTGAGCCGGTATCGTTCCTCAGCCAGGACGGGCTGAGGATCAGCGGCCACTTCCTGCCCGGCAGCAACGCCGCGACCATCATCCTCTGCCACGGCTACGGCCGCCAGCACGAGGAGATGATCCCCCATGCCGCCTATCTCAACCGCCTCGGCTTCGCCTGTCTTCTCTTCGACCAGCGCAGCCGCGGCGCCAGTGAGGGCATGCTTGTCAGCGTCGGCGGCCTGGAGCGTTGGGATGTAATCGGCGCGGTCGACTACCTGCTGACGCGCCGCGACGTGGACCCCGGCCGCATTGGCGTCTTCGGCGTTTCTGGCGGAGCCGCCGCCGCTGTCCTCGCCGCTGCCGAGGACGACCGGCTGAGGGCCGTAGCAATCGAATGTTGCTTCCGCAATGTGCGTAGCGTCGTCGCCTCGAGCTTCAAGCACTTCACCGGCCTGCCGGCGTTCCCCTTCGCCGACGTCACCCTGAAGTTCGCCGAGATCCGCATTGGCTACTCAGCCGACGTCCTCGCACCGGAGAAAGTCATCGCCGCTATCAGCCCCCGACCGGTCCTGTTGATGCACGGGGACGCCGACAACGCTATCGACTGTGGCGACTCCGTCCACATGCACACCCTGGCTGGCGAGCCCAAGGAACTGTGGATGATCCCGGAATCCGGCCATGCCAAGGGCTTAGAGGTCGCCGGTGAGGAATACGAGCGACGCGTGGCCGGCTTTTTTCAGAAGTACCTGTCCGTTCGCGAGACTACGAAATCAGCCGGGCGCACCGCGGGTGCCTGAGGGCTCAGGGCACTAAAGGAAGAGCCCGATGATGAGGAAGAGGATGAGGACGGAGACGAGAAGGGCTCCCAGCCCTACCGCAAACAGCCAGACGCCACCGACGTTCTCGGCGCCCCAACGGGCCTCCGCTGCCGGCTGGTTGACCGGGTCGCCTTCGCCGGTCTTGTAAACCGGCTTGCCCGCCTCGGCTGGTAGCTCGTCCACGTCTTCCTGTGTCTGTCCGTATTGCCTCTGGGTGGTCATGAGATGCCTCCCTGTGCGCCTAAACTACCCATCTCTGATCCCCGGAGGGTGACAGGCCGCAGCGCAGCGTTGCAGACGCGTACAAACGCTGTTGCCTTGAAAACGCCCGCCATATGCTCATCTGGAGTTCGCGGGAGTAACGATGAAGGTTCATGAGTACCAGGCGAGAGACATCCTGACGCGTTTCGGCGTGCCCTTGCCACGAGGGCGAGTAGCTACAACCGCCGCGGAAGCGGCGAAGATCGCCGACGAGCTCGGTGGCCGTGTCGTCGTCAAAGCGCAGATCCACGCCGGCGGACGCGGCAAAGGCGGTGGTGTCAAGCTGGCCAACTCCGCCCGCGAAGCCGAGGAGGCAGCGGCACAGATCATTGGCATGCAGCTGAAGACCCCACAGACCGGCCCGGAGGGCCAGAAGGTCAAGAGCGTTCTCGTCGCCGAACAGACCGATATAGCCCGCGAGCTTTACCTCAGCGTCCTCGTCGACGGCTTTCGGCAGCGGCCCATCGTCATGGCCAGCTCCGAGGGCGGTGTCGAAATCGAAGCGGTCGCCGAGGAGAATCCCGACGCCATCCATAGGGTCGAGGTCGATCCTGCCGTCGGACTCCAGCCTTACCAGGCCCGGCAGCTGGCCTTCGCCCTTGGCCTCGATGGCGAGCTCCTAAAGCCCTCCGTACAGTTGATGACCTCGCTCTACGAGGCCTTCATCGAGACCGACGCCTCACTCGCCGAGATTAACCCGCTCGTCGTCACCACCGACGGCCGCGTGGTCGCCCTCGACGCCAAGATGAACTTCGACGACAACGCCCTCTACCGCCGTAAGGACATCGCCGAGCTACGCGACAAGGACGAGGAAGACCCGCTCGAGGTCGAGGCGGAAGAGCTCGGCATCCAGAACTACGTCAAGCTCGACGGCAACATCGGCTGTGTCGTGAACGGCGCCGGGTTGGCGATGGCCACGATGGACGCCATCAAGCTGGCTGGTGGCGAGCCCGCCAACTTCCTCGATATCGGCACCGTCAACGACGTGAACCGCGTCGTCAACGCCTTCAAGGTCATCGGCAAGGACGAAGGCGTTAAGGCAATCCTGATCAACATCTTTGGCGGGATGGCCCGCGTCGACGTCATCGCCCAGGGCGTCGTTGACGCGCACAGCCAAATGGACGTTGGCGTGCCGGTAGTCGTCCGTCTTGAAGGCACCAACCTCGAAGAGGGCGAGAAGATCCTCAAGGACTCCGGCCTCCCGGTCCGCCGAGCCAAGGACCTCGGAGAGGCCGCGCAGATGGCCGTCGAGGCTGCCGCCGGCCGCTAGACGCTCACCCGGCACAGGTCTAGGATTCGGCCACATATCCACCGGAGGTGTCTCATGGATCGCAGGTTCCTGGGCGTGCTCGCCCTGCTTGGCATGGCGATCGCGGCAATTCTGATCAGCGGCACTGCCTCGGCGGCCAAGCCGCCCAGCGGAAGCAATACGGGCAGCGGAAGAGTCTTCTTCCCCAACCCCGTAGCCCAGCTCCAGGATCAGTCGCTCACAGACCAGAAGGACGCCGACTACGCTGCGCTCCAACCGGCCTATCGGACGGTCACACTGACCAACCTGGATGGCAGTGGCTACCTCGTTGGCGACTGGGCCAACGTCGTCAGCGAGACCGGAGACCGCGCCCACTCCACGACCAATCAGTTCATTTACAACCGCAACGATGACCGCTTCGAGCAGGTCATGGCCTACTACTGGGTCACCGAGTCGCAGAAGTACATCCAGGGGCTTGGGTTCGGATCGACGCTGCGACCGGTCAACATGGAGTCACAGAACGTCCGCATCAACCAGTGGGGCGCCGACAACTCCTTCCAAACCGACCACAAGGATGAGATGCGCTTCGGCAAGGGCGGCGTCGACGACGCCGAGGACGCCGAGGTCATCCTCCATGAGTACGGCCATGCGATTCAGTCTGACCAGGTGCCTGGCTTCGGCACCTCACTGGAAGCAGGCTCCATCGGCGAAGGCTTTGCCGACTACTGGGCTGTAACAGTGACGAACTTCATCTCACCGACCCCTGATACCCCCTGCGTCGCCGACTGGGACTCGGTTTCCTACACGGACGAGGAGCCGCATTGCCTGCGCCGGGTCGACGAGAACCTGCACTATCCCGACGACCTGCACGACACAAGCGTGCACTTCAACGGCCAGATCTGGTCGCGGGCGCTCTGGGACATCAGGAACGAGGTCGGCCGGGCGAGGGCCGCCACCCTGAGCCTCGAAGCGCACTTCGCCTTCGCGGCCGATACAACTCTGCCTGCCGCCGCGCAGGCCACAGTGGACGCGGCCCAGCGCCTGTTCGGCAATGGGACCGCGAACAAGGTGCGCGCCGTCTTCGAAGACCGCGGGATCCTCTAGACCGGCGCTGTCCAACTCGAGGGTGGGAGTCTCTCGCGAGACCCCACCCTCAACATCATCCCCGCGCGGTGAGGTGGGTCACACTGCGTCGGAACCAAATTGGCTTCTCATGCCATCAAGAGGTTGAAAGGAACTTCTCTGATGGCAATTGACACACACGAACCCCAACCGTTTGGGCACCGTCATGAGACATTTCGCAGCGCCGCGGAACGGCCTATCAATGAAAGCCGTGGGGGAGGCGGACGCAGCCTCCTCACGGTGCTCACTGGAGCGCTCGTTGGAGTCACGATCGGACTGGCAGCGTTAGCGGCCTACGCGGTTATCGACGAGAACGGCGACGGCTCCTCTGGAGCGCCGCAGCAACCGGCGTCCCCCGCGCCCGCCGACCCCAGTGACGTGCCTGCCGACGTCAGCAACGTCAGCCTCTTCGCCGAGCTCGAAGGAGTCGCCAACGCCGACCCCAGGGCAGTCGTGCAGGCCATTCTGACCAATGGCGGCTACGCCGACGGCTGGACATCAACCGCTCTCTACGACAGCGAAGCACTGATCGTGGTCGCCCTCACCCACCAGGACAACCCACCGGGCAATGAGTTCTTGAATCTGTACCGTCTGGTCCTGGGCGATGACGGCCTCTGGCACGCCTTCCCGGGATACGACGCAATCAACAGCATCTACGGCACCGCCGAGGACGCCATGTTCGCCTACGCCACCAGGAACCACCCCGGCGCGGCGATCAACGTCGATGCGGCCGAGCTCCCCGAAGGAGCAACCTCGGTAAGCTGGACTGTCGTCAGCGACAGCCCCGACTCACGGACCTACGAAGTCACAGCGAGTGGCGCGGAGCCGTTGACTGTCGTCATCAACAAGGTCAACGAGATCGATGCCGAAACCGGGGCCGAGATCCAGGGCTGGCGCGGCACACCCCCCGAGCTCTTCCCCTACTAGCTCTCTCTCGAATGGGCGGAGGACTTCCTCCGCCCGTTCGCTCGACTTACGCCAGGCAGGAGCCCGCCAGGCTCGAGATCGCAGTCGTCCGGCGGCCCTCAGTCAGGTAGTCCACGAAGCCGCTGGTCAGGTAGCCCAGCGAGATCCCCGTCTCCGGATCGCCCCACGCTATTTGCCCCCCAGCGCCGTTGTGGCCAAAGGCGCGCGGCGATACCGTCTTGCCCATGCCTCGGAAGTGGCTGTAGCCGTCGTCCCCGGCGATCACAACGCTCAACCCGCGCTTCACCGGATATCCGAGTTGGGAATCGACGAAGTCCGCCGGTGCGCGGTTCTCTGTCGCGTACTCGATGGTTTCCGGCTTGAGAATCTGCGTCCCGTTCGGCGCCTTCCCGCCATTGACCAGAACCTGGTAGAACAGCGCGATCTGCGCGGCGGTCGAAATCGCTCCACCCCCCGGCACTCCCACTCGCTGAGCCGCCGGATCATTGAGCGCCAGCAGCATCTTTGGGTCGACGTTGTTCCAGCCCCATGGCGGCTCCACCGGCTCTCCAACGTAGTTGACCTCCGCGACCCGGCCGGCTTCGCTCTCCGGCAGGCCGACATAGATCTCGTCGAGCCCCGCAGGCCCCGTGATCTCGTCGCGGATGAACTGCCTGAAGTCCTTGCCCGAACGCCGCTCGATGATCTCCGCCAGCACCCAGTGCCCGCTCACCGGGTGGTATTCGAACTTGCTCCCCGGTTCCCAATTCAGGCGCCAGCTGGCAAAGCGCTGTAGCCGGCTCTCGCGGTCATCCCACTGCCGCGGGTCGAACGGCGCCCCCGGAAAGCCGCCACTGTGCAGGAGCACCTGCTCCACCGTGATCACATCTTTCCCGTTCGTCCCAAACTCCGGGATGATGTCCACGACCTTCTCTTCGATGCTCAGCTTTTTTCGCTCGATCAGCAGCCAGGTTGCCGCCGCAACGATGCCCTTGGTCGCCGAGAAGATCGTGAACAGCGTCTCGTTGGTGGCAGGCGCCTCGCCGCCTCCCATCACCGCCGTGCCATAGGTTCGAAATCCGGCCAGCTTGCCATGTCGAGCTACTGCAACCTGGGCGTTGGGCACAACGCCATCGTCGACGTCGCGTTTGGCCCGGGCGAAGACCGCCTCTAGCTTCTCGGCGTCAATCCCGATGTCGGTCGGGCTTGCTATAGGGTCGCTGGTCATCGTCATCGCGTTCTCTCCCTCGTTAGACTCCACCGAGCTCGCAGATCTGGTCCCACGCCTCTTCCGGTACCGGCTGGACCGAGAGTCTGCTGAGGCGCACGAGTGGCAGTTCGGCGAATCGCTTGTCCGCCTTCACCTGCGCCAGTGTGACCGGAGTCTTCAACGGCTTTACCGGCTTCACATCGACCATCACCGAGTCCCCAGACGGATCAGTGTCGTCTGGATAAGCTTCCTTGGTCACCTCGGCGATGCCGACGATCTCCTTGACCTGTGAGTGGTAATAAAAGACCTGGTCGCCCACGTTCATCTTCTCCAGGTTGGCCTGCGCCACGAAGTTACGGACGCCGTCCCACTCTGTGCCTCCGTCACGCACAAGGTCGTCCCACGAATAGGAGTTCGGCTCGCTCTTGATCAGCCACTTAGCCATAACGCTTCCTCAGGTTCAGCAGGATAATCCACGCGCCTCGGTTACAGCGCGGGAAAGGCGAAATTCGTCTCCATCCGCGCGATGAAACTGACTGGATCCGGCGAAAGAGCCCGCCGGCCGGGCGATGAATAGTAGTGCTCGAGCCGCGCCTCCCAGTCTTCCTCGTCCGGGAGGCTGACGACCCACGCGAACTGGTTGGTCGCCTCGACGATCCAGGCCCCCTCAACCCTGAAGCCTGCTTCCTGGCGCAGCGGCACCACGCCCTCGCGCCAGACCTTGACGAAGTCCGCCATCTGGCCGCGGTTGATCGTGTAAAGCCTTAGTTCACTGGCCATCCATTGCTCCTCCTCAGACGCCCGAAGGTAATCGACTCTGGTATAGTCAGAAAAAGCGCGCGCGTCTCGCGAGGACCGGCATCCCCTACTGAATGACACCTGGGATTAGTGCAACCAAAACCGGACCAGAGCACCGGTCTGGGCTGCGCATATCCAGCGTCGATGGAGACGGTTCTCTTCCGGGACGGAAGGAGGATCGCACCATGTCCACCCCAGATTTCAAGCCAATGCGCTACGCCTATGGCTTCGACGACGTAGCCATAGTGCCGGGCGCAGTCACCATCAATCCAGAGCTCTGCGACGTTTCCTTCTCCCTTGCTGGCCACACCTTCAAACACCCGATCCTCGCGTCCGCCATGGATGCGGTTACCAATCCGCGCTTCATCTCCGAGTTCCACAAGCTGGGCGGCCTCGCTGTCCTCAACCTCGAGGGCGTGCAAACGCGCTATGACGATCCCGACGCCATCCTCGAAGAGGTCACCGCCGCCAGCAAAGAAGAAGCCACGAAGATCCTCCAGCACGCCTACGCTCAGCCGATTCGCGACGAGCTCGTCGGCAAGCGCGTCCAGGAAGTTAAGCAAACCGGCGCCGTCTGCGCCGTCTCGTGCACTCCAGCCCTTACTAAGCGGCTCTCCCGCCTTGCCGCTGACGCCGGCGCTGACATGTTGGTCGTGCAGTCCACCGTGACAAGCGCGCGCCATATCTCGCGCTCGCCAACCGGCCTCAATTTCAGCGAGTTGATCAAGGACTTCCCCATTCCGGTCATCGTCGGCAACACCGTCGGCTACGGCCCCACAAAGGAGCTGATGGAAACCGGTATCGCCGGAGTTCTCGTCGGCGTAGGCCCCGGCGCTGCCTGCACGAGCCGTGAAGTCCTCGGCATCGGTGTGCCGCAGGTCAGCGCCACAATCGAGTGCGCCGCCGCCCGCGACGCCTACTACCAGGAAACTGGTCGCTACGTGCCGATCATCACCGACGGTGGCCTGCGCACAGGCGGCGACATCTGCAAGGCCATCGTCTCCGGCGCCGACGGCGTCATGATGGCCTCGCCCTTCGCCGCCACCGAGGAAGCGCCCGGCCGTGGCCACCACTGGGGCATGGCCACACCGCACGCCGACCTGCCGCGAGGCACGCGCGTCACGCTTGGAGTCCGAAACTCCCTCCAGCAGGTGCTCTTTGGCCCAACATCGCGCACCGACGGTACCGAGAATTTCGTTGGCGCTCTGCGCACTGCCATGGGCATGTGCGGCGCCGAGACGCTACGCGACTTCCAGAAGGCTGAGCTGATCATCGCCCCGTCGATCAAGACAGAGGGCAAGGTCTATCAGATGGCTGGTCTAAGCGGCTGAGCGCTCAACCTCATCGATAAACGCGAGGGCCTTCTCGGCGAACTCGATGCCGGCCGCCGGGTCCTGCATCTGCGACGGGTAGAGCTCCACGGGCTCTACTCGCGCGTGCGGTACGAACTCCAGCAGGACCTCCGCCATCTCCGCGTAGCCGGGGGCAGCCAGCGGCGGGTCCACATACAGGACGGGGATCTCGACTTGCGGGCGGTTCTCTACGAGGTTCAGGCCTTCCAGGCTACGCTGAAACTCTGCCATGAACGCCCAGTTGAGGCCGGCGTCCATCAAGGTGCCGACCTCACTGATGAACTCTTCGCTGGCGCCCTGGAAGTTCAGCCGGACCAGCTGGTGGGCGCGCGTCGTGCGGAAAAAGATTGTGGATCCTTCCGCCTGGTTGGTCTTGCCCACGGCCCGCAACGTCGCCGGCGGCACCGTGATTCCGCCCAGGATCAGCGACTTCACGTCCTTGCGATCGCTCACGGCGAGTAGCGAGAGGGCGCCCCCCGGCCCGGTATCTACCACGTGACACTCGGGCGGCATCTGGTTCTTGATCTCCTCGACGACCGCCCGCCAGTTAGGTTCGACGCTCGGCCCGATCTTCCAGGTCGGCCAGATGAAGAGCTTCATCTCGGCGTCCTGCATAAGCCTCGTCGTCAGTCCGGTTGTGCCTTCGGGTGCGGCCTGGCGCTCAATTGCCCACCACCACGGGGGTATGAACAGGATCTGGGGACGCACAAATCGGATCTTAGATGGCCACGTCCGAAGCTGCGGGTTGCCTCGGGCCCGGCGACAATCAGTAGGTCGCCATGGCACACGGACCTACTGAGCGGCAAACCGAAACGGGCGAGCCAGTTGACGAAGCCGGCAGCCCGATTGTCACCCCGTACCTCGTCGCAGCCCGCATCCTCGCCGTCCTCGGCATGTCATTCGCCATCGCCGTCGGGGTCTTTCTGATGCTCGCCGGAGGGGTCTTGGTTGGCTTTCTCATCCTCGTGACGGCCGTGCCCTTCTTCCTGCTCATGCGCTACGTCGAGAACCGCACGCCCCGTCCGGAGCCAGGTGAAGGCCAGGAGCTCGACGACTCCGGACTCTAGTTCGCTTACTGCTCGACGATCCGGATCGAGATGATCTCGTCGCCCGCTGGGGCGTTCGGGTTGGCTTGCGGGTCGCGCGTAGTCAGCTGGTTGAACACGTCCAGTCCCTCCAGCACTTCGCCGAAAGCCACGTACTCGTCCTTCTCCAGGTTCAACGAGTCGGCGAGCACGATGAAGAACTGGCTCCCGCTGATCTCGCCCGTGCGATTGTCGAACGCCATCGCTACCACCCCCTCGACCAGGTCGATCTGGTCCTCGCCACCTTCCGGCGTTGCAGTGATTGCTGGCGTAGCATCGCTGCTCGGAGTTGCCGTGGCCGTGGCTGCGCCGGGGCTTGCTGTCGGAGCCGGGGTTGCAGCTGGCTCGGCCTGCAGGTTCAGGGCGTAGCCCGGCCCGCCTGTGCCCAGGCCTGTTGGGTCCCCGGCCTGCGCCAGGAAGTCGGGAATCACCCGAAAGAACGTCTGGCCATCGTAGAAGCCCTGGTTGGCCAGGAAGACAAAGTTGTTGACCGTTAGCGGCGCCTCATCCTCGAGCAGGTCGATCGTGACTTCTCCTGCCTCGGTTTCGATGACCGCTGCGTAGTCCACGCCCTCCTCCAGGCTTAGCGCCGGCTGAGCGTCGAACTGCTGAATCTCCTCGGGCTCCTCGGTTGCCGTGGCGTCTGGGTTGTTCGGGTCGAGCTCACCACCCTCTTCAGGCGTGATGTCGATGACGTCTTCGTTGGCGTCCTGCGTATCGTCGCTCAGGCTGCCGCCGAAGAAGAAGAACAGCGACCCTACGATCGCCAGCAGGCCGATGACGTAAAACGTCGCCTGGCTGCTCAGCAGGCTTAGCGGAAATGGCGGCTTGTACTTGCTGACTTTCTGTACCGACTGGGCGCCAGCGCGCTCCTGACGGCGTTGTCGTCTGGAGGTCATGTCCTACCTGTCTTACGTCTGGGCAGCGGGCGAGGTTGCAGGGAGTGTATGGGCTGCCCCGGGCCTAGGGCAGGGTAGCAGTGGCTCAATCTAGCGGCAAAGCTAGAAGCCGTATCTCTTCGGGCACGTCTGCGTTGATAACAGTGAAGGTCCGTATCACGGATCGTTCAAAGCGGCGACGCGGCTCATGCCGAACCCCCTCAGTGATGCCACCGCCAGCGGGCAGAGCAGCGTCATTGACCGTTGAACAGGGACGGGAGCGCCTCACCCGTCCCTGTTCGCTATCTGCCGCTTGTCGCCCACTGCGCTTCGCTAGAATGATCTCCGCGCCCCCGTAGCTCAGCGGATAGAGCACTGGCCTCCGGAGCCAGGGGCACAGGTTCGAGTCCTGTCGGGGGTACCAC
>DASTBR010000101.1:0-20148 GCA_035711945.1 Dehalococcoidia bacterium | reverse complement strand
CGTCTACCTGTTCGAACTGGACGTCGAAGCATTGCGCGCAGTCGCGCCCACGAGAATCGAGGCCAGCCCTGTCGTCCGTTTTCCGGCCGTGGGCCGCGACCTTTCCCTGATCGTCGACGCCTCGGTGGAATCGGCTTCGCTCCGCCGCCTGATTGAGCAGAACGAGCTTGTCGCGTCGGCGCGACCCTTCGACGTGTACCAGGGCTCTGGCGTTGCCCAGGGTAAGAAGTCGATTGCCTTCTCAGTCACCTACCAGGCGCCTGACCGCACGCTCACGGACGATGAGGTCAACCGGGCAGAGGACGGCATCATGACGCGCCTGAAGCAAGAGCTGGGCGCTGATCGGCGCACCTGACGCTACGCCACCAGGTCGAGCTTGTAGGTGACGAGCCCGCGCGCGACTTCACGACCGTCGCTGGTGAGCTCCACCTCCAGGTAGATAATCTGCTTGCCACGGCGGATGACACGCGCCTCGGCGACCACGTCCTTGCCGCGGGCCGCTTCGAGGTAAGTGATCGAGAAACCGATCGTGGTGCCGCGTGCTTTGGTCATGTCTTCGACCGTGCTCCAGGCCGCGGCAGTAGCCGCGATGTCTAGGAGACCGGCGATGGCGCCGCCGTGAACGATGTCAGCGAACGTAACGACGTCGGGGCGAAACGGCAGTACAACCCTGGCCAGGTCGGGCTCGATTTCTTCGACGCGAGCGCCGATCAACTTACCGAAGCCTACGGCATCGAAGGCCGGTGCTAACTGCTCTTTGTTCACATCCGCAGACTAAGAAACGCCACCATTACCCGCACTATATTGACAAACTTCGATATAGTTCTCTAACCTCAGTTTGTGACAACGCAGATCCAGGAACTGAAGGTCACCGACCGGCCCTGGCGGGCAAGCTCGTGCTGCCCCGCCGAGCCCGCGGTTCGGCCTGCTGAGAACAGCAGCGACATGGTCGAAGTGCTCAAGGCTCTCGCCGACGAAACCCGGCTCGGCATCGTCAAGATGCTCGCGGCACACGATGAGCCCCTGTGCGTCTGCCACATCGTCGACGCCTTTGAGCTCAGCCAGCCGACGATCTCACACCACCTCAAGCTCCTCCGCGAGGCCGGGTTAATCAGCAGCGAGAAGCGTGGCTTGTGGGCCTACTACAGCCTCGAACGGTCGAAATTGAGCACGCTCGCCAACGGCTTGCCGCTGCCAGCCGCTGTGTGCGCTAACTAGAAAGGAAAACCAATGGTCACCAGGAGCAAGGACATCAAGGACACAGTCCGAGAGCGCTACGGCAAGATAGCCGAAGACGTCAGCCAGGGCGCCTCATGTTGCGGCCCCTCTGGAGAGGGTGACCCAATAGTCTCCAATCACTACGCCCAGGGCGAGCTCGCCGACATCCCTCTCGAGGCAGCGATGGCTTCGCTGGGTTGCGGCAACCCAGTTGCCCTCGCCGAACTGAACGAAGGCGAAGTCGTCCTCGATCTGGGGAGCGGCGGCGGCATCGATGTCCTCCTCTCGGCCAAGCGCGTTGGACCGACCGGTAAGGCTTATGGCCTCGACATGACCGACGAAATGCTGGCCCTGGCGGAAAAGAACAAGGCCCAATCCGGACTCGCGAACGTCGAGTTCCTGAAGGGCGAAATCGAGGACATACCGCTGCCCGACGACTCGGTGGACGTAATCATCAGCAACTGCGTGGTCAATCTCTCACCCGACAAGTCGAAGGTCCTCGCCGAGTCACTGCGAGTGCTCAAGCCCGGCGGCCGCTTCGCGATAAGCGACATCGTGCTCGTCAAGCCGCTACCTGAGCGCGTGGAGAAGAGCGTGGGCGCCTGGATCGGCTGCGTCGCCGGGGCCCTGCCAGCGAACGACTACCTGACCAGGCTGCTCGAAACAGGGTTCACCAGCCCCAGCCTTGAGATAACGCGAAGCTACAGCGGAACGGACTTTGGCAACCGCGACGACGACCTCACCGAGGATGAACGCCGGCAGGCCTCCAACGCCTACGTCAGCGCGTTCGTGCGCGCGACCAAGCCATTGGTCAGAAACGAAATTGAAGTCATGCAGGTGAGCCAGGCGTCCGCCTGTTGTGGTTCGACGGCCGGCAGCTCCTGCTGCTAAGGAGGTACCCAATGTGCTGCGACTGTGAGGGTTGTGGCTCCTGCGACTGCTGCTAGAGCAACAAGTCCGCCAGCAACGTGGCCGCGTGGGAACCCCACGCGGCCAGGCCTCTTCTCATCAGTGCGCTACTAATGGCGGGTGAGCGACGCCGAACTGCGGCTAGCCTTCTCCGCGCTCTTCGGACGCGAACCAGAAGTTGTCCTCCGCGCTCCAGGTCGCGTCAACCTTATTGGCGAGCATGTCGACTACAACGACGGTCTCGTTCTCCCGCTGGCCGTTGATCGCTACTGCTGGCTGGCCGCCGCGCCACGCCCAGACGAAGTCCTTCGTGTCCACTCACTTCAGTTCGACGAGACGGTAGAGCTCGATTCGGCAGCCAGGGCTGGCAACCGGCGTCACTGGAGCGATTACGTGGCTGGAGTGGCCTGGAGCCTGCGGCGCGCTCGCACGCCAATTCGGGGCGCAGATCTCATGGTCGACTCGGACATACCTGTCGGGGCGGGATTGAGCTCGTCGGCAGCCCTCGAAGTGGCGACGGCACAGGCGCTGCTCGCGCTCAGCGGCCAAAGGCTGGATGGCATCGACGTCGCCCTGGTCTGCCAGCGCGCAGAGAACGACTATGTCGGCGCCAACGTCGGAATCATGGACCAGCTCACTGCCTGCCTGGGGATAGCTGGTCAAGTGCTTCTGATCGACTGCCGCAGCCTTGCTGTGGAACCGATCCTAATCGACGAAACCGAGGTCGCCGTCATAGTAGCCAACACCATGGTCAAGCACGATCTGGCGGGGAGCGGCTACAACGAACGCCGCAAGGAGTGTGCCGAAGCCCTCTCCCTTGTCCAGAAGACACATCCGGGCGCAAATTCCCTGCGCGACGTCGGCTGGCAGCAAATTGAGGCCGAGGCCACAAACTGGCCGAAGTCCCTTATGCAACGGACGAGGCACGTAATGAGCGAAATCGAGCGGGTCGAGAAGGCGGCGATAGCCCTCAAGCAGCGCGCATATCCGGAGCTTGGCCGCCTCATGAATGAGTCGCACGCCAGCCTGGCTCGTGACTACGAGGTCAGCTCGCCAGAGCTCGACCGGATGGCCCAGCTTGCCAGGGACCTCGGCGCCTACGGCGCCCGCATGACGGGCGGAGGGTTTGGCGGTTGCGTCGTCAGTCTCGTGATGGCCCGCGAGGCAATATCGTTCGCCCGGCAACTGGCCGATGCATATGAAGCGGAGCTCTCGGTGGTCCCCGAGGTGTACACAGTAAAGAGCGCCGATGGCGCCGGTCGTGTTCGCTAGATTGGCCGCTGTTATCCTGCTTGTGCCATAAAGCACAAACCCTGAGGTGGCGTTGGACCGGCTACAGCTTGGCGACCGCGTACGCGAGATTCTCACACCGTATGGCGACGATGAATCGCGCTTTCTAGAAGCGATGCACGCTGTCCAACACGAGTTTGCTTACATCCCCAAGGACGCTGTTCCGGCGATAGCCCGACACTACGATCGCACGCCCGCCGACATCTTTGGCTTCATCAGCTTCTACGCCGAAATCAACACAGAGCCGCCGGCCGAAAACCGGATCGCCTGGTGCTCGGGCCCCGCTTGCCGCCTGAAGGGCGGCGTCAACATCCTCGAGGCCATGGAGGCCACGCTCGGCCTTTCGATCCACGCGCAGGGCCCAGACGACAAGGTCGGCGACCACGCTTCAGGAACCACCGCAGACGGCCGGGTGGGCCTCCATTGGGCACAGTGCAACGGCACCTGCGACCACGCGCCACAGGTCTGGGTCAATGACCGCGTCTTTGGTCCGCTGACCACTGTATCCGCGATTAACCTCGCCCGCGACCTGCGGGCCGGGAAGAGCGTCGATTGGCCACTTACCAAGAGCTAAGGCCTGCTGCCGACGAGGCCTACAAGGCCATCACTACGCCCGCACGGACCCTTGTGCGCATGGGTATCGCGACCTGCAGCCTGGCAAGCTACGCGGACCGAGCGCTCGATGCTCTGCGCAGCAGCGTCGAGCAACTTGGCCTCGAGGTGGATATCGGAGTCGTCGGTTGCGCCGGGATCTGCTGGGCTGAGCCACTGGTCGAAGTTCGCCGACCAGACGGCCGCCACACTCTCTATGGCTGCATTTTCGAGGACAGGGTTGGTGACTTCGTCAACCGTGTCCTCGCGTCGGATCAGGATGACCCCGAGCTCGCGCTGGGAGCCCTAAACGAGAGCGCGGTGGATGGGATTCCCCCGCTGGCAGCCGACCCCTGGTGGGGAATCCAGACTCGCCGCCTTATGGCCCGCTGCGGCTTCATCGATCCGGAAGACATCGACCAGTACATTGCCACGGACGGCTACAAGGCAATCAGCAAGATGCTGATGAGCGGCGTGCGCCGCACCGACGTCATCGCCGAGATCAAGGATTCCGGGCTCTGGGGTCGTGGTGGGGCCGCCTTCTCTGCCGGTACCAAGTGGGAGTTCCTCCGCACAGCGTCGAACGAGCCGAAGTACATCGCGATCAATGCTGACGAGGGTGATCCGGGCGCCTATGTCAACCGCAACATCATGGAGTCCGATCCGCATCTCCTGATCGAGGGTGCAATGATCTGCGCCTACGCCACTGGCGCCACACGAGCCTTCTGCTACATCCGCGAGGAGTATCCGGTGCCCGTGGAACGGATGCAGAAGGCCACCGAGCAGGCGTACGAGAAAGGCATCCTCGGCTCAGGCGCTCTGGGTAGCCAGATGGAGTTCGACTTCCAGGTCATCAAGGGCGCTGGCAGCTACCTCTGCGGCGAGGAGACCGGCTTGATCGCCTCGATCGAAGGCGGCCGCGGCATGCCGAAGATTCGCCCGCCCTTTCCGGCCGAAAAGGGCGTCCTGGGTCAGCCCACCAACGTAAACAACGTGGAAACACTTATCAACGCACCGCTGATAATGCTCAACGGCGTCGAGTGGTTCCGCTCGCTGGGTACGGAAGTGAGCACCGGCTCAAAAATGTTCTCGCTCTCGGGTCACCTCAAGCGGGTGGGCGTGCTGGAGGTGCCGTTCGGGACGCCGGTCAAGGTCCTCCTGGAAGACGCCGCCGGCGGTCTTCCCGAGGGCGTGGAGTTGAAAGGGGTTCAGCCCGGAGGTCCCTTGGGCGGCATCTTGCCCGCTGGAGGTTGGGACCTGGCACTCGATCTGCCACCCTTCCGCGATAGAGGCGTGCTTCTCGGCTCGGGCGGGCTCGTGGTCATCGGCGATAACAACTGCATCGTCGATCTCGCGCTCTACTTCTCGCAGTTCGCCGAGGACGAGTCCTGCGGCCGCTGTACAACCTGTTTCATTGGCACTCAACAGATGGTCGAGATCCTGACCCGAATCAAAGAGGGACGCGGTCGCCGGAGCGACGTCGACAAGCTCAAGCTGTTGGGCACAGCACTGCAATGGTCCAACTGCTTCCACGGCCAGGGGGCACCGACTGCCGTCAAGAACACCCTGCAGTACTTCGAAGACGAGCTCTACGAGCACATAGACCGCAGGCATTGCCGCGCAGGCGTCTGCAAGCCGTTGATCCGCTATGTGGTCGAGAAACCAGAAGCCGATCTGCAAGCTGCGGCGGACATCTGTCCCACCGAGGCCGTCGTCCGCGACGACCAGGGCTGGACGATCAGTAACGAGCGTTGCATCCGCTGCGATGCTTGCCGCCAGGTCTCCTCCGACGCGATCAGCGTTGTCGACAACTTCTAGACACTTCGTCAGAGAAGACCCCTTTGGCGCGGCAGCGCTGATACTGTCTGTTGAGCCTGGAGGAGGATCGCACTGTGGTATCGAGTCAAACCAATCTGTTCAGCAATCCGGAGATGCGCGCCAACCCCTACGGGTTCTACTCGTGGCTGCGCAGCGACGCGCCGGTGCTGTTCGTTGAGGGGCGAGGCTACATCTTCAGCCGCTACTCCGACGTCGACGCCATCCTGCGCGACCACAAGCGCTTCTCGTCCGAGTTTGAGGTCGTACGCCGGGCGGACCTGGAGCGCGCGGCCGACCGTGCCCCCAGCATGCTGACGACTGACCCTCCTGAGCACACAAGGCTCCGCGGCATCGTCGCAAAGGCATTCACGCCGCGCATGATCGGCCAGCTTGAGCCACGCGTCCGTGAGCTGACAGTAGAGCTACTCGACGAAGCAACCCAGGAACCTGAATTTGACCTCATGGAAAAGCTGGCCGGGCCTCTACCGATTTCGGTGATCGCCGTCATGCTCGGGATACCCGTCGCCGACCGGGAGCAGTTCAAGCGCTGGTCGTACGACATCGTCTCGCTGATCGGTTCGGTTGAAGGTGACGATCCTACGATGGCTATCCAGTCAAGCGAGGAGGTCCGCCAGTACTTCGACGCCATTCTCGAAGAGCGCCGGGCAGAGCCGCGCGAGGATCTGATCAGCGCGCTTGTGCAGGCCCGCGACGACCAGGGTAACGTCCTGACGCAGGAGGAGCTGATGAGCTTCTGCGTTCTCTTGCTGATCGCGGGCAACATTACCACCACCAGCCTGATCGGCAATGCCACTCGGGCTCTACTTGAGAACCCGGGCGAGCTCGCGAAGCTTCAATCGGATCCCAGCCTGATTCCTTCCGCCCTTGAGGAAGCAACCCGCTACTACTCGCCATTCCAGGCAACGGCCCGCATTGCCACAGAGGACTTCGTCGCCGAGGGAGTCGAGATCGCGGCTGGCTCCGACATTGCCCTCATGCTCGGAGCAGCGAACAGAGACGAGGAAATGTTCGCCGACGCCGAAACATTCGACGTCACACGGCAGCCCAACAAGCACCTCGGTTTTGGAGCGGGAATTCACTACTGCATTGGCGCTCCGCTCGCGCGACTGGAAGCCAAAGTGGTGCTCGAGGAGATGCTGCCCCGGCTACCCAACCTGCGCCGCGCTGATGATGACGAGCTTCAATTCGTCCCGGCGGTCTTCATGAACAGCCTCGCCACTCTCCCCGTGGCGTTCGATCGCGTTTAAAGCGAAGGCGGGCCGGCTGCCCGACCCGCCTTGCGCCGTATGCCAGGTGAGAGCGTTACTCGACGACGACCTCGGCCTGCATGTTGGGATGCACGTTGCAGTGGTAGGTCACGGTCCCTGCCTCCTCGAAGGTGAATGTGAAGGTACCGCCATTTTCAAGCGTGCCACTGTCCCAGACGCCCTCCTCGTCTGACGTAACGGTGTGCGGGTTATCGCCGGTGTTGGTCCACTCCACCGTGTCGCCCACCGAAACAGTGATCGTCTCCGGATCGAAGGCGTTGTCGACAATCGCCACGTTGCTCCCGCCGCCAGCCGCGTCCTCGGCGGCATCCTCAGCCTCGTCGGCCGCGTCTTCCGCCTCCTCTTCGACATCCTCGGCCACGTCCTGGACGTCGTCATCGTCATCGTCGTCGCCGCATGCTACAGCGAGCATGCCCAGTGCAAGTGCCAGCACACCAAGAACTGGCAACAACCGAATCAGCTTCACGAGACGTTTCTCCTTCCCGCGCCCGGCGGCGCGCTTTGATCAGTCTACGCCCCAGATCTCGACCCAGATTGATTCCCGTTCCGCGATCAAAGAAGTCCTGGTTGCTTCCCCAGTTCGTTCACGCGCTCAGCGGCTCCCTCTGCGCCCAAACGCCGCAGTTCGGCGGCACCGGCGGCGAAGTCAGGAGGACCCGTCGACGGCAGCGTAACTGCGACGTCGTCCTGCAGACGGATGATCTCTCGGAAGAGAAGTAGCTGCTCGGCCTGTGCCCGCAACGGACCGCCCGGTGTTGCTTCAAGAAGTGCTTCCAGGTCGCCATGCTTGGCCAGCAGCGCAGCCGCAGTCTGCGGTCCGACGCCTTTGGCGCCGGGGATCTTGTCGGACGCATCGCCGGCGAGCGCCTTGAAGTCTGCCACCTGGTCTGGCCGGACGCCGAATCGCGCCTGCACCTCGTCTCGATCAATCCGGACCAGGTCGCGAACCCCCTTGCGCGGCGCCAACACCGTCACCCGGTCGGAAACGACCTGATAAGCATCGCGGTCACTCGTCAGGAGCAACGCATAGCCACCGGATTCCTCCTCGCGCTTCGCCGCGGCAGCCATGAAGTCGTCAGCTTCATATCCGGGGGCCTGGCCCACGCCGAAACCAAAAGCCGCAGCCAGCCCGGGGAGGACGTCGAGCTGCTGGACGATCTCACGATCGAAGTGTCTGCCGGCCTGGTAGTCGGGCCAGAGCTTGTGTCGATAGGTCTCAACACCGAGTGTGTCCCAGCCGACGTAGACGGCCCGCGGCCGCTCGGCCTGCCACACGCCGAGGATCATGTTCGTCCAGCCGACGATCGCGTTCACCGGCTGGCCCGCCGTTCCCCTGATCGACTTCGGCATCGAGTGATACGCACGGTGTGTGAAGTTGTCGCCGTCAACGACAAGCAGGGGAGGCGGTGTCGAGTTCACCCGCTCAGCTTACTGAGATGGCAGCACTCACTTGCCGTTCCGAACCTAGTCCTCGCATCTGCTAGGTTGGACGGCAGTCTCGGATCAGACAGCGAGGTGACTAATGCCGCGCGTAAACTTCCCACCCGACTTCCTTTGGGGCACAGCCACTGCGTCGTATCAGATCGAGGGCGCCTGGGACGAAGACGGCAAGGGTGAATCAATTTGGGATCGCTTCTCGCACGCAGAGGGGAACGTACGTAACGGCGATACAGGCGATGTGGCCTGCGATCACTACCACCGTTACAAGGAAGATGTTGCCCTGATGAAGGAGCTGGGCCTACGTGGCTACCGCTTCAGCATCGGCTGGCCACGCATCTTTCCCTCAGGCAAGGGCGCCGTCAACAGCAAGGGCCTCGACTTCTACAACCGCCTTGTCGACGAACTGCTGGCGGCCAACATCGAGCCACTGATAACACTCTACCACTGGGATCTGCCGATGGCGCTTCAGGACCAGGGCGGTTGGGCCAACCGAGAAATCGTCGAACACTTTTCGCACTATGCAGGAACGATGGCTGAGGCGCTCGGCGATCGCGTCAAGCACTGGGTAATCTTCAACGAGCCTGCCGTCTTTACGCTTGCCGCCTACATCGCCGGGATCCATCCGCCGGGGCTGCGCGACGGCGCTCTCGGGATGAGAGCGAGCCATATCGCCAACCTCGCCCAGGCAGAGGCCTTCCGCGTTATGAAGGCGACCGGCAAAGCCAGCAACGTTGGCACGACGCTCAGCATGAGCTCTGCGTATCCGGCATCAGATGGCGAGGAGGACCGTGCCGCGGCCGAGCGCTTCCACGCCCTGACGAACGTCTGGTTCCTGGAGCCACTGCTCAAGGGAACGTATCCTCAACCCTTCGTCCGGCCCCTCGATCCCGCCCGCATTGGCGTGCTGGATGGAGACATGGAGAAAGTCCGCGCGGACCTGGACTTCATTGGCATCAACCTCTACACACGGGCGGTCGTGGCCCACGACGAGGGTGAGATCCAGCGCGGCCTGCGCGAGGTCCGGGTCCAAGACGCCGAGCGCACTGAAATGGGCTGGGAGGTGTACCCGGAGTCCCTGTATTCCATGATCAAGCGCATCGCCGCTGATTACCCCGGCAAACCAATCTACGTTACAGAGAATGGCTGCTCGTACAGCGACGCGCCCGACGCGAACGGGGTCGTCGACGACGGGCGGCGCATCGACTACTACCGCGGCTACATCGGCGGCGTCGCCCGAGCAATGACCGAAGGCGCCCCGGTAAAGGGCTACTTCGCCTGGACGCTCATGGACAACTTCGAATGGACCTTCGGCTATAGCCAGCGTTTCGGGCTCGTTTACGTCGATCACGCTACCCAGCAACGCACGATTAAGAACAGCGGCCTCTGGTATCGCGACCTCATCGCTGACAACGGCTTCGACTAACGCTTAGCGCCGGGTAACGGCGGCCGACACAGCCATGACGGCCGCGCCACCAGCGGCGTCGAGCACCCAATGGTTCGCTGTGGCGACTATCGAAGCGAGGCTGGCCAGCGGTGAAAGCAAGGCTACGCCCTTGGCCTTCCAGCCACCGACGCCGCTCCACAGGCCAGCCGTCATCAAAAGCGACCAGCCAAAGTGCAGGCTTGGCATGGCCGCGTACTCATTCATGAAGAGCTTCATTGATCCCAGCTGATAGTTGAGCTCGTGCCGCTCGGCAAGTGTGTCTGTGTATCCGAATTCGGCAGGCATCAGACGTGGAGGCGCGACCGGGTAGAGGAAGTAGATAACCGCGCCGATTCCCTGCGACACCAGAAAGGCCCTGCGAAGGCGTTGGTACAAGATTGGATCTGCCCCATACATCCAGGCCGCGAATGCGGCCAGGAGCGGTAGATGCCCCCATAAGTAGACGGCGTTCCAGATGTGGACTCGCAGGCCTGAGCGCAGTGTCTGTGATTGGACGGCCGGCTCGATATAGATGCCCAATCGGCGCTCGGTATCAACAATCCGTTTCGCATTGGCAATCGCGACCTCTCGTTTCCCTCGGACAAGTCCGCGAACCAGGTAGTACGGAATCGCCACTGCGAAGACGATGCCAATCTCCCGCAGCGCGTCGGCGACATCGAGCGATTCCGCCCGGCTCTCGCTCAAGTCGAGGAGCTGGAGGTTGGCACAAGGCCAGAGGCGTCGAGGAAAGCTTCGATCCTGCCTGAGACTGGCTCAGTCGCGAGGTAGCCGTAAACGCTGTTCGGCATAAGCGCGCCGTTTTCTACCTGGTGGTCCTCGGCATTGTGCTCGAACGTCGAGTATTCATCCGCCAGGGTTGGATCGGCCATAAATGGCGGAGTGGCCATCGGATCGCGCTCGTCGAACACGTTGAGCCACGATTGGAGCGCGCGAGGGTAGGTCTTGCTTGATCTGCGAACGTAGCCCGTCAGCTCGGCATCGTACACCCAGCCCAGCGGCGTCCCCATGGTGACTAACGAAACCTTGGCGCGCGTGGCGTCACCCAGGTCGATGAATTCTCCCCCGCCGGGCATGTAGCGTCTGTGAGTCAGGACTTCGTAAGCAACGACGCCGCCCAACTCGTGAGCTATCAAAAGGATGTTGTCGACATGCTCGGCGACGTGCTGAATCGCTTCCCTCACCCGTGTCCGAACAGCCTCGCGCAGCGCCGGGTCTTCCCGGAAGTAGTTCGCCAGGTCATAGACAAGCGATTCGGCGCTGCCGCGACCGATATTCGGGCCGGCCGAGTCGTCATGACCCAGTCCGGGCTTGCCATCGACCTCCAGGAATGCGCGACCAACGAGGTGGCCGGCGACCCAGTCCACGTCCTCTCTCCGGGGCTCGATCTCCTGGGCGACATCCGCCCAGTAAACCATGCCGACGGGCAGGCGGCCCTCGGAGTCGACCGCCTTAAGGGTCGGTACTGACTCGAGCCATTGTTGTCTGAGAGCGTCGGCGGCCGGCTTTGGCCCGCGCCCGTGAAGAAAGAGAACAGCTTGCATCGGCTGGCTCATCGTAACAAAGCATACGCTTAGCCCGGCTAGACTTCGGGTTATGGCGCGCCGACCCGTGACTCTTGTTCACACTTCCGATCTGCATCTCGGGGCGAATGTCACGAATCCGAACCTTAGTGTCCTGGCCAGAGTGATCTCGCTGGCTCGTGAGTCACAGGCAGACGCGATTCTTCTCGCCGGAGACATCTTCGACAACAACCGCATCCCTCAGCTATTGATCGACGACGCCGTCACTATGCTGGCCGAGAGTTCGGCGCGGCCTGTCATCCTCCCGGGAAACCACGACTGCCTGCTCGAAGGCGGCGTCTACGAGCGTGGAGACTTTGCCGGTGCAGGCGTGACCGTGCTGGGCGCGACGAACGGAGAGGTAGCTGCGCTTCACGACCTTGGTCTGACAGTCTGGGGCAGACCCCATCGCGACCACAAGGACCTGCTGCCGCTCAAGGATGTGCCGGACTTCGACCCGGCTAACTGGCGCGTCAACATGGCCCACGGCCATTGGGTCAAGACACCGGCCGACGAGCGCCGCGCCTATCGCATCTTCGAGGAGGACCTCGACTCCCAGTCTGCGGACTACGTCGCGCTCGGCCACTGGGATGTGTTCACCGAGGTACGGACATCGCGGCCGGCGTACTACTCGGGCTCTCCGCTGTACGCTCGCAGCGTGAACCTGGTGCACCTCGTGGAGGGCGGTGAGCCTCGCGTTGCCCGCCTGCCGATAGACTGATGCCTGTCGTCTGAAGGTAAAGGAGTGCCAGGTGCAGCTTGAGGGCCGTGTGAGGAGTCTCTTCGAGGGAGCCAATCTCGCGAATCTCGGGACGATCGGCGCCGACGGCTATCCGCAGGTCACGCCTGTCTGGGTGGACTATGACGGCGAGCACATCCTGGTCAACTCTGTCGAAGGCCGGGCCAAGCTGGAAAACGTCCGCCGCGATCCTCGCGTAGCAATCTCTATCTATTCGGCCGACAGCTTGTACGCGCCGGCTTTTGTTTGGGGCCGCGTTGTCAGCACTACGAGCGAGGGCGCCCGTGAGCACATGAACAAGATGGCGGCAAAGTACCTCCGCCAGGACGAGTATCCCTCGCAGGGAGAAACGCGGGTTATCATCCGTATCCTGCCGGAGAGAGTCCGGGGCTAGTTCAAGCGGCCGCCACTCGGTAAATGATGCCGTCGAAGGCCAGCACGAACAGCTCGCCTGCGCTGTCCTCCGCAAACGACGATACGGGCAGGCGAGAGTCCAGCATGACGACCACACGGCTCGGATCTTCGCTGGAGAGCGCCCAAATCCGGCCGCTACAGAAGTCCGAGTACATGTACCAGCCGGTCAGACCGGCGATCTCCTGACCGCGATAGACGTAACCCCCAGTGATCGAGCAACCTTCGTCGTGGCCGTAGGCTGCGACCGGCAGGACGAGACCCGACTGGTCACAGCCTTCTGGAGGCTGGAAGCACTCGGGTCCTTCCATGATGCTCCAGCCGTAGTTCGCGCCCGCTTCGACTATGTCTATCTCCTCGAACGCCCTCTCGCCCACGTCGGCGACCCAGAAGGTGTCAGTCTCGCGGTCAAAGCTGAAGCGCCACGGGTTGCGGAAACCGTAGGCGTAGGTCTCCGGCGCAAAGCCCTGGCTGCCGTCGGCGAAGGGATTGTCTTCCGGGACCGCGATCTCCTCGCCGCTCACGTCAAAGCGCAGGATCGAACCGAGGTGATTGCGGTTCTGACCGTTGCCCGTCGGATCGCCTCGCCCTCCACCGTCACCCAGACCCAGGTAGAGGTAGCCATCTGGGCCGAAGACGAGCGCGCCTCCATTGTGGTTGGGGAAGGGCTGATCCACTTCAAACAGGACCTGCTCGCTTTCCGGCGAGATGGATTGGCCGTCGAATGTGAGTCTCGAGAGAACGCCCCGGCGAGGATCTGCGGCGGTGTAGTACACGTACACGCTGCCCTGGCCTTCCCAATCCGGATCGAATGCCAGGCCAAGAAGGCCCTCCTCCAATCCCTCGTCGTTGACGCGATCCTGAAGGTCGACTACCAGGACGCCATCTTCAGGGGCCGATTCATCGAGCAGCACGATGATGCCGTCCTGGAAGAGCGCCAGGTAGCGCCCATCTTCGCCCGGGATCGGATCCAGGTCGAGCACCCTGTTGCTGAACCTGTTTACCAGGAAAGCCGGAACGAGCTGAACTGCCGGGGGCTCTGCGCTGGTGCTGCTCTCTTGTGTGGGCGGCTCAGTGGCGCTTCCCTGTCCAAGGTCTTCATCAGACGACTCCTGTGTAGCCCCAGGCGTTATAGCCGTGGGCGGATCATCGTCATCTCCGCACGCCACTACCGCGAAAACGAAAGCAACAGCCAAAAACAGTGCGAACTTCACGAACACCTCCGAAAGGCTTCCTTTAAGAGTACGGTTGGCTGCTCGAATGGATTGCACGAACGGTCTGCTAGACTAATACCGTACCCCCCTGGGAGGGGTCTGAATGAAAGACAATACGAGAGAGCAGGTTCTCAAGAGGCTCAACTACATCGACGGCCACCTGCAGGGCATCCGCCGCATGGTCGACGAGGACCAGTACTGTGTCGACGTTCTCAAGCAGACCTATGCCGTGCGACGGGCCATCGAGAAAGTTGAAAGCCTTCTCCTCGACGGTCATCTGCATAGCTGCGTGATTGACGGCATCCAGGAAGGACGCTCGGAGCAGGTAGTCAGCGAGCTAATGGAGCTCTACGAGCTCAACCAAAAGTAAGGAAGGAAGCCGTGGAAACCGTTCGCTTTGCAGTCAACGGAATGACCTGCGACCACTGCGTCGCCTCAGTTCGCAACGCCATCGAAGAGTTGCCCGGCGTCCAGAAGGCGCTTGTCAACCTTGACGAAGGCTCCGCCGTAGTCGAGGGCGAAAGCCTCGATAAGGCAGCCATCGTCGCCGCCGTTGCCGAAGAAGGCTACGAGGCAACGGTAGCTTAACCACCACATCGTTCATGGCAACCCCAACCGAAGAAAAGAACTTTCAGCTTGATATAACCGGGATGACCTGCGCCAGTTGCGTTCGTCGAGTTGAACGAGGGCTCAGCAAGGTGCCAGGCGTCGAGACGGCAAACGTCAATTTCGCCTCCGAGAAGGCGTATGTCACGGCCAGCAACGGTGTAACTGAGTCAGCCCTTGTCGCTGCCGTTGAGAAGGCTGGATACCAGGCACGGCCGGCCACTGTCGAGGCAGCCGAAGGCGAGCGCGACGATCGCGCACGATCGACGCTTCACGCCGTCATCTTCGGGGCAATTCTTGGCATACCAACGGTCGTCCTTTCGATGGCTATGGACGTCGGCGAGCTGGCCCTCTTCGGCGAAGAGCGGCTCCACGAATGGATCCTTCTCGCCCTGGCCACACCGATTCAGATTGTGCTGGGCTGGCGCTATTACCGCGGTAGCTGGAGCTCACTATCGCACTTGAATCCCAACATGGACGTCCTCATCGCGATGGGGACGTCCATCGCCTACGCCTTCAGCGCCTGGGTCGTCATCTTCAACCAGGACTACGACATGTACTTCGACGTATCGTCGGCAGTCCTCGTCTTCATCACGCTCGGCAAGTACTTCGAGGAGCGTTCCAAGGGAGCAGCTTCGGCGGCCATCGAAGCTCTCTTGAGGCTGTCGGCCAAGTCGGCAGTGGTGGTCAGAGACGGTCGTGAACTCGAGGTCCCAGTCGAGGAACTCGTAGTAGGTGACACCTTCGTGGTGCGCCCCGGCCAGCGCGTGCCGGTCGACGGAGTCATCCGTGAGGGCCAGAGCGCAGTGGACGAAGCCATGCTTACCGGAGAGTCCATTCCAGTGGAGAAGAGTGCGGGCGATGCGGTTATCACGGGTACCGTAAATCAGAGCGGGGTCATCAGGGCAGAGGCAACAGCTGTCGGAGAGGACACGACACTGGCACGGATGGCGCGCCTCGTCGAAGAAGCGCAGGGCTCGAAAGCCGAGATCCAGAAGCTTGTCGACCGCGTCGCTGCCGTCTTCGTTCCCGCCGTTATCGTCATAGCCGCCCTGACCTTCGTCGGATGGCTGGCGTTGGGAAGCGGAGACGAACCAGGAATCGACGCCATGTTGGCGGCGGTAGCGGTGTTGATCATCGCCTGCCCCTGCGCGCTGGGGCTCGCCACCCCCACGGCGATCATGGTCGGCACAGGGCTGGCGGCTGAGCGCGGGATCCTGATCAAGAACGCTGACATCCTTGAGCGGACCAAGGCTCTCAACGCGATTGTCCTCGACAAGACGGGCACCCTGACCGAGGGCCGTCCGCAGGTCACTGAAGTCGTGCCGACCGGCGTTATCTCCGAGGTCGAGGTACTGACGATCGCTGCCAGCGCCGAGCAGGGCAGTGACCACCCGCTCAGCCGGGCCATCGTCGACGCAG
The DNA here is from genome assembly GCA_035711945.1 of Dehalococcoidia bacterium. Classification (GTDB taxonomy): domain Bacteria; phylum Chloroflexota; class Dehalococcoidia; order WHTO01; family WHTO01; genus DASTBR01. The sequence continues at coordinate 4,198 of DASTBR010000101.1, read as the reverse complement.
CTGTCGACGGCGGCTACGAACTGAGAAACGCTGAGGAATTCGAATCGCTTACAGGCCGTGGCGTCAGCGCCAATATCGAAGGCAGAGCCGTGCTGGCTGGCAATCGCCGCCTCATGACGGAGCGCGACGTCGAGCTGGACGAACGTGCACAAGAGGAGCTCAACCTTCTCGAATCCAGCGGCCGCACGGTCATTTACCTGGCGATCGATGGCCGAGTCGAGGCGCTGCTCGGAATCTCGGACGAGATCAAGCCGAATGCGGCCCGTTCGGTTGAGGCTCTGAAACGCTCAGGTCTTGAAGTGATCATGCTGACGGGTGACGGCGACGACGCGGCCGCCCGCGTTGCTAAGGCCGTAGGAATCGAGCGATACAAGGCTGGCGTCCAGCCGGAGGACAAGCTGGAGTTCGTCCGAGCCCTGCAGGCCGAGGGGCTGTCGGTGGCGATGGCCGGCGACGGTATCAACGACGCGCCGGCGCTCGCCCAGGCTGACATTGGCATAGCTATGAGCACGGGCGCGGACGTCGCCATCGAAGCTGGGGATATCACGCTACTCAACGGGGATGTCTCGAAAATCGCCGAGGCGATTGCGCTCAGCCGTGCAACGCTGACGACGATCAAACAGAACCTGGCCTGGGCGTTTGGGTACAACGTGATCGCCATTCCGATCGCCGCGGCAGGCCTTCTGACACCGATCATCGCCGGCGGGGCCATGGCATTCAGCTCGGTCTCAGTGGTCGCCAATTCGCTGCGCCTGCGCACGAAGGCGCGCGCATTGGCCGAAGAGAGCGGAAACGCCTACCGGCAGGAAGCCGAATCCTTCCTCAAGCAAAATCGGGCCGCGATCGGAGCGCTTGTGGCAGCCGCCGCGGCCGTGGTCATACCACTCATCGTTTTCGTAGCTGCCCAGGGCGAATCGGTGATCCCCGGTCTCGATCCCATCGAGCACGACGAACCTGCGCTCCACGAACACGAGTCCGGCGCGCCGAATCAGTAGATATCGCCACCAGGCTGGCCGCGGTCCGACCCTTCATTGGCCGATCACGCCTGCCGATAAACAACACAGAGGATGTCTCGAACCCCTGGTGAGCCGACTCTGGAAAGAAAGAGCCCATGACCGTGAACACCGTGCCTGAGCAGGCTGGTGCGCAGGCCAACCCATGGCCTGCGGCAGCCGAAAGCATGGCCGACCTCGGCCTGCCTGATCCATTTCTACGCGAGCTCGCCCTCAAGATCATTCACTACGCCGAGCGCCTTACCGTGAGCGGCCTCGCTCAGCGGATGCGCATTCCGCGCATCCTGGTTGACGAAATTACTCGTGAGATGCGGCGCGAAAAGCTGATCGAGTATGTCGCCGGAGTCACCCAGAACTATGAAAATGTCCCCTTCCGCCTGACGGATCTCGGGCAGCAGCGGGCCGCGGACGCCCTGAAGCGCAGCCGCTATGCCGGCGCGGCGCCAGTCCCGCTGGACCAGTACAACCGCGTGGTCGAGGCACTGCTGGCACAGCGCCAAAAGGTCAGCCGCAGCCGGCTGAAGGAGTCGCTCTCCCACCTGGTCTTCGCGCAGGAGGTGCTTGACTCGGTTTGCGCGGCGATGCACTCTGGCCGGGCCTGTCTGCTCTATGGACCTCCGGGCAACGGCAAGACCGAAATCGTGACATCCTTCGCCAACTGCCTGGACAGCGGAACGCTGGTTCCACACGCCATCTACACGTACGGACAGGTGATCAAGGCTTTCGACAGGCTGCACCATATCCCCTTGGGTCCCGACGAGCACAAGTTCGGTGCAGCCGGTCCGAAGGGTAACGACGAGCGCTGGGTCCCGATCAGGACACCCGTTGTCATGGTCGGCGGCGAGCTTACGCGAGACGCCCTCGAGCTCGGCTATGACGAGCACACCGGCTTCCACCAGCTGCCGCCCCACCTCAAAGCTCAGAATGGTTTCTTCGTGGTCGACGACTTCGGCCGCCAAAAGATGCGTCCTGACGAGATGCTGAACCGCTGGATCGTGCCGATGGAACGCTCGATCGACATGTTCGCGATGCACACTGGCGAGATCGTGACCATGCCGTTCGACGTCACCCTCGTCCTCTCGACCAACCTGCAGCCCACCGACCTGATGGACGAGGCTTTGCAGCGCCGAATTCCCTACAAGGTCGAAGTGCCGCCGCCGAGCCCGCATGAGCTCTATCAAATCCTCCAGACCAACGCCCAATCGATGGGTGTGGAGTGCGAGCGAGGCGGGATCGACCACTTCATGGAGAAGGCATACAACAGCAACCGCGACCCGCGAGCCTGCATGCCACGCGATCTCCTGCGCATCATCGTCGATGGCTCGACCTTCTACGGTGAGACGCCCCGCCTGACGCCGGATGCCGTTGATCGGGCCTGGGGGCTCTCTTTCGGGCCGGATGCCCTCGGCAAGGGGCCAGCGGCCCGCAAGGCCGCGCCGGGTTCGCTTGCGCCCAGTCGCAATGGGCACAGCCCGCAGAAGGTAACGACCCCGCCCGCGACCCCAGCCGCCCCACGCTAACATCCTCCAAGAGGAGGACTCTTGGCGGACAAGCTATCCCCGGCGACGCTCCTGGCTCGTGCGGGTAAGACGGCGCGGCAGATCGGTGAGCCCACCGAAGCTCAGATCGCCATGGCCGCCGCCTACCACCTCGACGGCGACGTTACAGGGGTTCAGCGAACCTACGGCCGGCAGGCCAATTCGGCCTGGGAGCATCTCGAGGCCGCATTTGGCTCGCTGGTCGGTGGAGAAGCGCTGGCGTTCGCTTCGGGCATGGCTGCAGCCACCGCTACCCTGGAGGTGCTTGCCCCGCGGGGCCGTCCCGTGGCAATTGTCCGAGACGGCTATTACGGCATCCGCGAGGCAGCAGAAGAGATCGCCGCGCGAAATGGCGCTGAGCTACTGCTCCTGCCCAGCGAAGGCTCTGAGGCCGTCCAGGCGATCGAGGCGAAGAAGCCCGGTTTGGTCTGGCTGGAGAGCCCGACTAATCCGGGTCTCGCTGTGACTGACCTTCGGGCCGTCATCGAAGCTGCTGTCGTAGCCGAGGCGAGGGTGGTACTCGACGACACGCTGGTGACGCCCCTGGGCAGGCAGCCCTTCGAGTTCGGGGCAGACGTGGCAATCTATTCGGCGACCAAGTACATCTCGGGCCACTCTGATCTACTTCTGGGGCTCGCGGTTACCGCAGATGCCTGGCTTGCCGCCGAACTGCGCCACTGGCGCCATAGCCGCGGCGGGATCGCCGGACCTTTCGAGTCCTGGCTGTGCCTGCGCGGCATGAAGACGCTGGAGCTGCGGCTCACTCGGCAGACGGAAAACGCGATGCAAATCGCCTGCTGGCTGGAGAAGGACGGCCGCATACCTGTCACATACCCAGGCCTCGCCGCTCATCCGGATCACGAGATCGCCCGCCGCGACATGAAGCACTTCGGTGGCATCGTCGTGGTCGACGCGGAAGACGCGGAAGCCGCAGATGCCCTGGCACAACGGCTTGAGCTGTTTACGGACGCTACGAGCTTCGGCGGGACGGCGTCTTCGGTGGACAGGCGGTCGCGCTGGGCAGGCGAAAGCGCGCGACCCGGACTGCTGCGTATGTCAATAGGCTGCGAGGCCGTCGAGGACCTCATCGCCGACCTCGACCAGGGGTTGACCGGACTCAGCCGATAAGAGCAGCCAGGGCCAGCGCCTGGCCCACGATCGCGGCGACGAGGATCAGATAAGTGGTCACGATCTAATCTTCGGTAGATACGCCTCGACCTTGAGAAACTAAGCTGCGCCCGCTAGAAGCGACGACCGCTAGGATCGAGAGAACGTGCGGACAGAGCCTCGCCTCCTGACGACAGAAGAACTCGCGCTGGCTCAATGGCGGAACTCCTGCGCGCTCTGGAGGCGGCAGTGCGTCGAGCCGGAGGCCAAGCAGGTGTTCGAGCTGCACGCTGTCGCGCCTTACCTGCTGATCCTTGAGGCAGGTGAATCTGCACTTCCCCACCTGGCCCGACTTGAACAGCCCGCTGAGCCGGACATCGAAGCCTTCGGCGAGATGTACCAAGCGGTGGAGGGGGCGGAGAGTCCCGCGCCCCTGTCGCTGCGCCTCCATCCCACCGTCGACGCTGCAGCCTGGCGAGAGTTTCTTGTCAACCTCGGGTTTCAGCCGTCGACCGTGCGGCAGGTGGCGATGGGCCGCTC
>DASTBR010000100.1:0-3171 GCA_035711945.1 Dehalococcoidia bacterium | reverse complement strand
GCTGCACACGACGATGAGCTTCAAACACCTCGCCGACAAGGAAGAGGAGAAGAAGCAGGCCCAGTTCACGGTCAGCGGCGGCGCCGTCGAAGCTAACGATCCCGAGACTCGCAGGAACGTCGAAAGCACCTATCGCGAGTGGAAGTTCGGCCCGGACGAGGTGGTCTTCAGGCTGTCTATCGAGCGTGCGCTACACACTGGTTGGAAGGACGGCTACGTCTGGGACAAGTGGTCCGCCGGGTAAGCACCTAGAGACTGACCACCCTATCCTGCAAGGGCTAACTCCGCGACGCCCATGAACACGATCGACCTCCGCAGCGACACCGTTACCACGCCAGACGCCGAGATGCGCCGCGCCATGGCCGAAGCACCAGTCGGCGACGATGTCTTCGGCGAAGACCCGACCATCATGAAGCTGGAGCGCATGGCCGCCGAGATGCTCGGCATGGAGGCCGGCCTCTTCGTTGCCTCAGGCACGATGAGCAACCTGGTCGCCATCCTCAGTCACTGCGCCCGCGGCGACGAGGCGATCGTCGGCAGCGAGGCGCACATCCTCCACTACGAAGTGGCCAGCGCTGCCGGTCTCGGCGGCGTCCAGCTGCGAGTCGTGCCCAACGACGCCGGCGGCCGCCTCGATCCCGAGGACGTCGCGGCGCAGATCCGCGGCCAGGACGTCCACTTTCCCCAGACTGCGCTGGTCTGCTTGGAGAACACCCAGAACCGCTGCGGCGGCGCGATCCTCACAGCCGAAGAGACGAAGGCCGTCGCTGATGTAGCCCATGCGCGCGGAGTGAAGGTCCACATCGACGGCGCTCGCATCTTCAACGCGGCCGTGGCTCTCGGTGTCCCGGTATCGGCCCTGACGGCGGAGGCCGACTCCGTCGGATTCTGCCTTTCGAAGGGGCTGGGCGCTCCTGTTGGATCAGTCCTCTGCGGGCGCGGCGAGTTCATCGCCCGCGCGCGCAAGAATCGCAAGGCGGTCGGCGGCGGCATGCGCCAGGGGGGAATCATCGCCGCCGCCGGCGTCTACGCCCTCGAAAGGATGGTCGACCGCCTCGCCGAGGACCACGACAACGCGCGATTCCTCGCGCAGGAACTGTCGAAGCTACCGGGCGTGGTCCTCGATCCGGCCACCGTTCAGACCAACATCGTCATCTGGGAGATGGAGGGTATCTCCGCGCCGGACTTCGCTCGCAACCTGCGCGAGCAGGCGCTGCTCGTCACGACGCTAGGCCCGACGCGCCTGCGCATGGTCACGCACTACGGTATCGAGCGGACCGACATCGAAGACGCACTCGATCGCATTCAACAGACCATCGCCGTGGCCGCCTGAGACGTGATCCGGCCCGTTACCGCCGCCGTCGCACCATGCTGCCTCGCGCTCGTCGCGCTGGCTTGCCGCTCAACCGATAGCGGGGTTGTAACCGAAGACGTCGTCAGCCAGGTTCCTTTTTCGGATGCGGAATCAGCCACTTATGAGTTAACTGACGATGACGGAGAGTCGGAGGGAAGCGGCACACTCGGGCTGATTCGCCGGGACGATGGCTACCGGCTCGTTCAGGACTTTGCCGACGAGGACGGCAACAGCGACTGTTGGGAGGTCCAGGTTGACGACGCGCTCAAGCCCTCGGAGGTCTTCCGTCACATCGTCCGGATCGACGATGGCGAGGAAGACAGCGTGGAGATTACCGCCACCTACCTCGAGGAAACAGTCGAGAGCGAGTTCGCCGCGGGCGGCGAATCGAAGACCGAAGAAGGCGACCTGCCCCGCAACTACTACGACAGCCTGACCGAGGTCTTTCTCCTCCGCACGCTCGACTTCGTCGAGAACGAAGAGTTCGCCTTCAACGCCGTCTTCACTGCCCGTCCGGATGGTCGTGACATCGCCGACGATGAAACAATCTTCGAGATCGAAGGTCAGGAGATCATCGAAGTCCCTGCTGGCGAGTACGAAACGTGGCGGATCCGCATCCGCGGCGGCTTCGGGGCGGATCGGACGGGCTGGGTCAGCGTTGAGGAGCCCCACGAGCTCGTGCGATTCGACTTCGGCTTTCTGGTCTACGAACTGACTGACTATGCCCCCGAAGCGGCTGGAGAGCCCGCTACCTGCACGCCCTGAGCCTGCCGTTGTGCAGAAGGTTGTGGAAAGCCTCGCTTGCGTCGCCCCGCCGCCTTGCCTAGGGTGACTGGGCCTCGGGATTACCCCAATCGGAGATGCTTCCCGGGATCGGCACTCAAAGGCCAGCAAGCGCCAGCCTGCTGACTGTGACGAATCCGGGAAGCGTTCAACGACTGGAGCCACATCCCGAGGCTCTCTTTGTCTCGCTAAACTGACCGCAGCGTGAAGGCAGCGTCCCCCCGCCGCAACCACCTTTACGAAGGCGATTGCCTCGAGCTGATGGCCACGTGGCCCTCAGCGACTTTCGACCACTGCATCGCCGATCCCCCCTTCGGCATAACCCGGGGCAAAGGTCGCGGCAGCAAGAAGGGCCTCGGCTGGGCCTTTTCCAGCCACGTCACGATCGACGAGAGCTGGGACGCGGCTGACGGCGACTTCGCCGAATTCAACCGCCGCTGGCTCAGGGAGGTTTGCCGCCTCGTCAAGCCGAACGGCAACATCCTCGTCTTTGGCACCTACCACAACGTCTATCAACTGGGACAGGTTCTCTCGGAAACACTCGGGCGACGAATCAACAACTCGATCATCTGGTTCAAGCCCAACGCACAGCCCAACATCACGGCGCGGGTCCTGACTGAGAGCACAGAGCAGATCATCTGGGCAGTCAACGGGACTGCCACTGAGGCCGCGTCGCCCGACGGTCTACCGTCCCAGCCCGCGAAAGGCTGGATCTTCAACTACCAGGTCGCCAAGGAGCTGGCCGGCGGTAAGCAGATGCGGAATCTCTGGGAGTTCGCCGTCACGCCCCGAGCCGAGCGCATCGAGACCGGGAACGGCGTGCATCCCACCCAAAAGCCGCTTGCCTTGCTCGAGCGCCTGGTCCGGGTCATGACGAACGAGGAAGACTGGATCCTCGATCCGTTCGGCGGAGCAGGCACGCTGGCCATCGCCGCCGGCCGCAACAAGAGGAGCTGGACTCTCATCGAGTCCAGCTCCGAATATGCTGCGGCTGCTGCGAAGCGGATTGCGGCTGAGGTTTAGGCCACCTCGAC
>DASTBR010000099.1:0-4052 GCA_035711945.1 Dehalococcoidia bacterium | reverse complement strand
GACGAGGAGGAGGCCACTGCCTCAGTCGTTGTTCACCTCAACTTCGGTGCTGACGGCGACCTCAGCGAGGTCTTCGGGATTCCCGGCGCCGACGGCGAGCTCAGCGGCGAGGTGAACATCCCCACGGGCTTCGCCTATGTGCGACAGGACGGCGACTGGAAGATATCCGAGCCGTTCCAGGGTACCCAGCCTGAAGAATAGGTCCGGCGGTTCGCTGCCATCGCTAACCGAAAGCGCCGAGCTCCGGAGCATCATCGAGCGCCGAATAGCAGACGATGGCAAGATCACCTTCGCCGAGTTCATGGCTCTCGCTCTGTATCATCCCGAGCTAGGCTACTATTCGGCAGGCCGCCAGCCGATGGGCGTGCAGGCGGATTATGTGACGAGTCCGGAAGTGAGCAGCCTGTTCGGCTATGCCGTGGCTCGACATGTCCTCGACGTTTGGCGCGCGGCCGGTCAACCAGACGGCTGGCGCATCATCGAGCTCGGCCCAGGGAGCGGGGCGCTGGCGCGCGACATCCTCGATACGATCGGCGCTGAAGCTGGCGCAGGCGCCGCCATCCGCTACACCCTTATTGAGTCGAGTGAGGAACTACGCGCGCAGCAGAAGCTCGCCCTCCGCGCACACGCGGGCTGTATCGACTGGCTGCCGGCCGTGGATGCGCTCGACGGCGTCCGCGGCCACGCGCTTAGCAATGAGTTTTTCGACGCGCTCCCCTTCCACCGAGTGACTATGCAAGGTGGCGAACTCCGCGAGATTTACGTTGGAATCGATGACGATGGCAACTTGAGCGACGTCGTCGGCACGCCGTCAACGCAGCTGCTGATCGACTATTTCAAAGAGCTGGACGTCTTCCCGGGCGAAGCGAACCTCGCTGAGGTCAATCTCGCGGCTGCGGAAACCATGCGATTGCTCGCCAGCAAGCTGGCGTCAGGTGGCATCACGACGCTCGACTACGGCTATGAAGCCTCTGAGCTCTACGCGCCGTGGCGGCGGCAGGGCACCCTTCTTTGCTTCTATCAGCAAGCTCACAGCGATCGTCCCTACGAGCGGATCGGCAGGCAGGACATGACGGCGCACGTCGATTTCACTTCCCTGGCAGCCGCCGCTGCGCCGCACGGCTTCGTGTCGGAGCCGCTGACAACCCAGATGGAGTTCCTGACCGGTCTGGGAATCGACGACTGGCTGCAAGGAAGCGAGCTTCCGCTCGAAGAGTCTATGGCGCGACGCCGAGCAGTGCAGACTCTGCTCGATCCCGCAGGGCTCGGCCGTATCCGCGTGCTCCGGAGCGCGAAGAATCAACCGCTATCATGAAGGCAGCCAGGCAAATCGACTCAGGAACGGAAATGATTGCTCGCGCAGCCCAGGGGTTCTACAGCGCTCTCGTTCTTCTCTTGCTGCTCGTGATCCTGGCAGCCTTTATCGAGCTATAGCGACTGGCCTGTCTTTTCCTGCGAACTGCGAGAGTGCGATCAGGACGCGTAGAGCCATCACACCCACCAAAACCCCGGCGAGCGTATCAATCGGCCAGTGGCGTCCCAGTTCGATCCTGCCCAGCACGGCCCCGGCGACAACTCCGGCATAGACTGCGGCGACCAGCCAGCGCCAGTTACCGCGCACCGCCCGCCACGTCAGATAGGCGAGCAGGCCATAGAACGACGTCGCCCACTGGACGTGGCCGCTCGGGAAGCTCTCCAGACCACCTGCGCCCTCGACTCCGAAGAGCGGTGATGGTCGCGACGCTTCGATGAACAGCTTGGGCGAGATCATCACGTAGTGCAGGACGAACGCGGCCAGCAGCAAAAGAAGCAGTTGCCAGCGTCCGGTGAGGGCGAACAACATAGCGGCGATGCCGGGAACAACGTAGAAGCCAATGTACCCGCCGCCGACCAGGGAACCTGTTTCGGGAATAAAGCGGAAGTCGCCCCATGGGATGGACTGGATCCGCTCCGTGAGCCAGACGTCGAGGCCGGTCGGTCCGGCTATGTCGACCACGGTCAACAACGACAAAAACACGGCCGCGACGGCTATCAGGGCGGGCTTCTCGAATCGGCTGTATTGGACGTAGCACTCCCGCGCGATGCGGGACTCTATCAGGTGCGCAGACATGGATCGCCGTGGACTCATTCTAAGAAAGTCTCAGTCGTTGACGCGGTCGCGCGTCGTGTCAAGCGACTCTCGCGCGTGGCGCAGCGAGGAGTGGAGCCAGATCATGCCCGAGAGAAGGCCGAGCCCGATAAGGTATCCGGTCATCACGTCCATGGGCCAGTGCCGACCCTCCTCGATGCGCGTGAACCCGGTCGCCACGACCAGCGTCAGCCACGAACCGATAATCAACGCCCGCTGCCAGAGCGTTCGGAACCTGAGCATGAGCAGATATGCCAGGAAGCCATAGAACGTGATTGAGAATTCCGCATGCCCGGAGGGGAAGCTCGATGCGCCGCCTGCACCATCGATGCCTTCGAAGGCTGCCGAAGGGCGCTCCCGGTCGACGAGTGCCTTGCTGAACAGTCCGAGGACATGTAGCGGGAAGGTCAGCAGGATGAGTGTTGCCGCGCCGGGATGGCCGCGTAATACTAGCCACCCAGACAACGCCAGGGCGAAAACGGCGAACTCGAGGGACAGGCTGTTCGTAAGAGTGGCTGCGATCTCAGTCAGCGCTTTCGGATAGGGAGTGTCCTGGATTGTCCTGGTGAGGGACTGCTCCCAGGCGAAGATGTGACCGTCCATGAGAACCACGGTCAGGGAAAGGACCACGGCGAGTGATAGGCCCCAGGACAACCAGTGAAGCTGGTTACGCAGCGTAGGTGTGAAGCCGAGGCGCCCTGCTCTGAGAGCGAGGCTGACAACATACGAAGAAGACTCTTCGTAGCCAGCGGAAGTCTGCTGCCCGAAGGTCCCCGTTCTGACCGTCATCACAGTCCGCTCCCTTAGAAAACAGGGGGACCGGCTCTCACCGGTCCCCCTGGGATAGCTACGCCGCCAGGGTTTCTGTCTCGGCGGCGGGCCGCGCCCGTCGCCCCACCGTCGCCAGCTTCTTCAAGCCCAGACGCCTGTGCAGCCCGAAGGGCAGCTTCTCGCCGAGCTGGTCGCTGAGAACCTGGACCAGGGTGATGTTCCTGCGCAGCGGCGCCGCGACGGCGTAGGCGAAGGCGCCTGCCCCTGGCACAGCGCCGACGACCATCACCGCGAAAGTGTGAACGGCTCGGTTCTGTCTCGCCTCTTCCCTGCGACCGCGGACCCATGCCCACTCCGCCTTCACTCTGTAAGCGAATGTCCACAGCGGCCGGGCGATGCTGCCGAGGGGAAAGCGCAACGGGACGCTCATGGCAACGTGCGCGCCGAGGTGACGAATTGCGATCCGTGCCTCAGGCGTTTGCGCTGCGGCGGTGGCCGCGACGGCCTGTTCGACCGTCAAGCGTCCTTCGTCGTGCCAGCGCTCGATGCCCTTGACGAGTTCCTTTTCCACGTCAGCTTCTGCCTTGCGCACGATCTGGAAAAGCTTCCGCACGCCACGGACTGCCATCGCCGGAAGCGTGACGACCTTGTACATCGCCTGCAGTCCACGACTGATCAATCTCAGCTCACCTTTGTGCCAGGCGCGGGCCTCAGCCTCGTACTCGTCAACTGCCCGCTCCAGCCTTGCCGCGCGGTCCGCACCCAGGCGCTCAACGAGGCGGATCCGGTTCTTTGCCAGGTAGCGGCGCATGCGCGTGATGTTGATGTCGTCAAAGGCGGGCCACAGTCCCTGGTCGAGAAGCTCGCCGAGCTGCGACAGAGGGACAAAGGGGCTGACGAGGTTGGACTCCAGGTCGATGATCCGGTAGTCCCACTCGGTGCCTTCGATCAGGTTCCCGGGCGAGCGCGGCTGCCACGGCGCAACCTGCCAGGTCGGCAAGCCGGCGCGCAGGAACGCCTTCGTGACGTACTTCAAGAACCCGCGAGCCGTTGCCTCGTCTCGCGGAGCCGTGCCGGAGACGAACTCACTCAGGAGACCCTGTGTCCCTTCGGTGGAGCGAGCCTGCGAGACGATTCCCGGCATCAGTTCGTA
>DASTBR010000098.1:0-7485 GCA_035711945.1 Dehalococcoidia bacterium | reverse complement strand
TAGTGCCGGCCGATCCACTGACGCGGTTCTACCGCGACATGCTCGGCCGTGTGAACCAGAACCTCGCCTCGGCCAGCGACGAAGTCTACCTGCTGGTGGCCGGGTTACCGCTTCGCCTCAAATAGCCAGACCTGCTGCTAGCCTCGGCTCGTGATCCCGATCAGCGACAACCCGCGGAGCCGCACGTTTCCGATCGTCAACTACACGCTGATCGCGATAAACCTGGTCGTCTTCTTCTATGAGTTGAGCCTGGGCGACTGTACGGCGTTCCAGGAGTGCCGCCTCGACACGTTCATCGACAAGCGCGGGGTGATTCCAGAGAGCTATCTCAACGCAAGCGCCGAGTCGCTGCTGCTCGACCCGTTTACGGCAATGTTCATCCACGCAGGGTGGTTGCACATCATCGGCAACATGCTCTTTCTCTGGGTCTTCGGCGACAACGTTGAGGACTCGATGGGGCACCTGCGTTACCTGGTTTTCTACCTGCTGTGCGGGTACATGGCGACGGTTGGGCATGTCCTCGCCAACCCCGACGACCTGATCCCGGCGATCGGCGCCAGCGGCGCCATCTCGGGAGTGCTTGCTGCCTACCTGGTGATCTTCCCGAAGGCGACCGTCACCGCACTCATCCCGATCTTTCTCTTCATCCCGGCCCAGATTCCGGCGTTTCTAATGATCGGACTGTGGTTCCTGGTGCAGCTCAGCTATGGCGCCGCAGCCTTCGACCCCTCAAACGCCACCGCGGACGCGACGGCCTACTGGGCGCACATCGGGGGTTTTGCCGCGGGCTTTGTCCTGGTCTTCTGGTTCCGTGGTCCAGTACGTCGATCGCCCTATGAGCGCGCACTGGAGCACAGCGACTCCTGGCCCTAGGTTGTCGCCTGTTTCTCGCCGAACGGCTCGGCCTCGGGAGATTCGATCAGCCTGACGCGCGAAACGCGTAGTCCGTCCAAAGCTTCCACGCGCAGAGTGTGCCCATCGACCCGGATCTCATCGCCCGGTTGGGGCCGTCGGCCGAGGGCGCCGAAGACGTAACCACCCAACGTGTCGTAGGGATCCTCATCCAGCTCTAACTCGAAGCGCTCGTTGAAGTCGCGGACGAGCATCAGACCGTCGATCACAGCCGAGCCGTCGGGCAGGCGGCGGAGAAGCTCCTGCGGCCGGTCAAACTCGTCCCGCAGCTCTCCGACGATTCGCTCGAGGATGTCCTCCATCATGACAAGGCCGGCGGTCCCGCCGAACTCGTCGATCGCGACAGCCATCTGCGTCCCGCGGCTGCGCATTTCCCTCAGCACGTCCGATAGGCTCACCGTTTCAGGGACGGTCACAGGCTCGCGCATCACGCGGCGAAGGTTGAAGGCGTGGCCGCCATTGGCGTGCATCGCCAGGATGACATCCTTGGCGTGGATTACGCCCACAACGTTGTCGAGGCTCTCTGCATAGACGGGATAACGCGTGTGCCCGTAGTGCGAAATCGTGTTGATCAGGTCCTCCAGGCTGGCGTCCGCCGGTATGGCGATCACTTCGGTGCGCGGAATCATCACCTGGTGTGCCGCGAGCTGTGAGAACTCCAGAACGCGGCCGATGATCTGCTCTTCATCGGCGAGGAAGAGGCCGGCCTCGCCACTCTCCTGCACGAGAAGCTTGAGCTCTTCCGGCGAGTGGATCACGTGCTCACCGCCGGGCTTGATACCGAAGGGCTTGAGCACGACCCAACCGGCCTGGTTGAAGAGCCAGATCACCGGGCGGAAGACAACCAGAAAGGCATGTAAGGGCCAGATGACGGCAAAGGCTGTCCGCTCGGAGTACTGCAGTGCCACGCCTTTCGGCGAAAGCTCGCCGATAACGACATGAAGGCCGGTGATTATTGCGAACGATAGGGCGACGGCTGCGCCGTGACTGGCCAGCGGTCCCATCCATTCGGGCAGCGAGGTCGTGATGGGTTCGAGAAGAGCGCCGAGAGCCGGTTCACCAATCCAGCCCAGGGCAAGGCTTGCCATCGTGATTCCCAGCTGGCAGGCGGCGATATAGGTGTCGACCCGGGAGGTTGCACCGCGGAGGAGCCGCGCAGTGCGGTGGCCTTCTATCGCAAGTTGTTCGATGCGGGTTCGGCGGACAGTGACGAGGGCGAACTCGGCGGCGACGAAGAAGCCATTTGCAGCGACGAGAACAAGGACGGCGAGGAGTCGTCCCGAGATCGATAAGAAGCTTTCGTCCATTTGAGGCACGCCCACGGCGTGCGCGACGCTCTGAGTATAGTGGGCACTCAGCTTCGCTTGAGAGGTCAGGAACGGCGAAACTAGAATCGTGGCACGCGCGGAATCGGCGGATCCTCGGCCTCGGCCGCGGCGCCGTGGTGCCGGCCTTGAGGATTACTGGAGCCCCCTGGAGTCACCTGTGAACAAAGAAGAAAACAGCGCTTCGCGCCGCGCGCTGGTCGTCGCAGCCCATCCCGACGACCCGGACTTCGGAGCTGCGGGCACCGCTGCGACGTGGACTCGTGAAGGTTGGGAGTTCTATTACCTCGTTTGCACCGACGGATCCAAGGGGACCGATAAGCGCGAGATCAGCACCGAAGAGTTGATCCGCGTGCGTCGTGAGGAGCAGCGCGAGGCTGCCAACGTGCTCGGCGTCAAGGAAGTGTTCTTCCTCGACTACCAGGACGGCGAGCTGCAATACACGCGCGACTTCTTGGGACAGATCGTCCGCTACATACGGATGCTCAAGCCGGACGCCGTTTTCACTCATGATCCAACCGCCCTGTTTCATGGATCGGAGTTCGTCAACCACTCAGACCACCGCTGTACAGGCCTGGTGACGGTGGATGCGGTCTATCCAACAGCCCGAGATCACCTCAACTTTCCAGTGCACGCTGCTGAGGGCCTTGAGACCCATAAGACGCTCGAGCTCTACTGCTGGAGCAGCAACGAGGCCAACTTCGACGTCGACATAACCGAGGTGCTGGATCTGAAGATCGAGGCACTCCTTAGACACCGCAGCCAGTTTGGTAATGGAGAAGAGTTCGTCGACTTTGCCAAGGAGCGCTGGAAGGACGAAGAGGGCAAGTCTTTCGAGCGCTTCCGCAAGGTGACGCTCTTTCGCTAGATCCTTGACCGAGTCCCTGTACTGCCAGCAGTGCGGCAATTCCCTGAGCCTGGACGACGCCTTCGGGCGGCGCCGTTGGCTCTGCAAGAGCTGTAACTACGTTCACTTTGACGATCCCAAGGTGGCAGCCGGCGTGCTGATTGGTGACGGAGAAGTGGTGCTTCTCACGCTGCGTAATCATGAGCCCTTCAAAGGCCTGTGGTCGTTTCCGGCAGGCTATGTGGATCGCGGCGAAGTCGTCGAAGAAGCCGCTGTTCGCGAAGTTCGTGAAGAGACTGGCCTCGAAGTCGTTCTCGACCAACTCCTCGGAGTCTTCTCCCGAGTCGATGATCCGGTCATCTTCATCGCCTACTCAGGCCACGCGGTCGGGGGTCAGCTGAGAGCCGGAGACGAAGCCGACGAAGCTGCCTACTTTCCCCTTCAAGAGCTGCCACAGCTCGCCTTCCCGCACGATCAGGACATCCTGCGCCTCTGGCGGCAGCGTTATCCCGCGGGGATCAGATGACGCAGCCGATTCGTTTTGCCGCCATCCAGATAGCGGCGGCCGATGTAGAGCAGCACCGCGAGACCCTGGCGCACTCGCTGGAGCTGATCGACCGCGCTGCGGCAAAAGGCGCCAAGCTTATCGCGCTGCCCGAGTGCACTTACCCGGGTTACTTTCTGCGCTCGGCCGAGACGCCGGCCAAGCTGGGCGTTCTGTCCGGCGGAGAAGCTGTCCAACGCTACGCAGATAAGGCCGCCCAGCGCGGCGTACACCTGGCGGTTGGGCTCGCTTACCTCGAGGAGGACGGGACCATCAGTAACTCCGCCGTCCTGATCGACCCTTCAGGTAATGAAATCGGCAGGTACAGCAAGAGCCTTCTCTGGCACTTTGACAACGAATGGTTTCGTTGCGGGACCGAGTATCCAGTGTTCGAGACCCAGCTGGGGCGCATCGGGCTCTTCATCTGCGCCGATGGCCGCCAGCCGGAGATAACGCGAACGATATGTCTCGGGCGCCCTGACCTCGTCGTCGACCTCACAGCCTGGGTAAGCTGGGGCCGCGACCGAGCCACCCTGAGCAGCTCGCAGCCCGATCGCTTGTTGCCGGCGCGAGCCATGGAAAACGGCGTCTGGATCGCCGCGGCCGGCAAGATCGGAGAAGAGTCGGGCAGCATCCTTTACTGCGGCTCATCGTGCCTGGTTTCACCCTCGGGCGAGGTCGTCCAGCGCGCGTCATCGGATCGCGAGGAGGTCGCAGTCTGGGAGGTACCGATCGAGCAGCCCGCGACGGCGCTGATTGAGCGGCGCCCCGAGCTTTATGAAATGCTCATTCGGCCGACCGAATCCCTCCCCGTTGTCAGAAGAATGCGTGAGCGCGCCCGAGCCGACCGTTCACTGATGGTCTCAGCCACTCAGGTCCCGGCCTACCGAGATCGCCAGGAGCTCTTCACCGTTGCCAGGAAAGTTGTCCAAGACGGGCGCGCGCAGGGAGTGGACCTGTTTGTCCTTCCCGCCTGCGATCCGGCTCACCCGTCCGAGTTCGACATCAACGGGGTAGAGAGCGAAATCGCGGCCCTGCTAGAGGGCGACGAGATTCTCGTCGTGGCTCTCTCGGAGCCGGCTGAAGATGGCTACTACCGAACCGCTTTCGCTCTTACGAAAGCAGGCGTGCTTGGCCGTCATCGGCAGACCCATCTTGGCGTCCATGCCCTCCCGGCTGGGGCGCGCCGCGGCGAACAGACCAGCCCCATCATCGAGATGCCATGGGGCACGCTCGGCCTGCTGGCGGGCGCCGAGGGCTTTGTCCCTGAAGTGGCTCGCTGTCTGATGTTGGAGGGCGCCGATGTGATCGTGTGGTCGGCCTTTGAGCCGCCATTCCCGGTATCGACATTCGCCCAGACAAGGGCGGAAGAGAATCGGGTCTTCGTTGTCGCGGCTAGCGCACTGAGCCCGAATGGTGGCGCGGTCGTTGCCGAGCCCTCTGGCTTCATCAGCGCCAGCGCTCCACTTGACCGCCCACTTACCGTGTCGGCGCTGATCAACCCGGCGTGGGCCCGTTGGAAGGAGCGAGCGCCCGGCACCGATGTTGTCCTTTCGAGGCAGCCCGAGACCTATGGCCAGCTCACTGCCCTGGCTATGCCAGCACCTGGCTGATCAAGGCACGTAAGCGTTCCAACCTGAACGGCTTCTCCAGGGTGGGGTTGTCGAGGGAGTCCACGAAGGCGCGGGTCTGCTCGTTGAGCGTGTCGCCGGTAATGAAAATGACCCTTCGCGCCAGCTCGGGGTTCGACGCCTGGATCTCGGCGTAGAGCTCCTGGCCGCTTATCTCCGGCATCTTCAGGTCGGTAATCACAAGATCGAAGTCCTGTCGTGACAGCGCAGCCAGCGCTTGCGCGCCGTCCTCAGCGGTCACAACTTCGTGGCCGTCACCGGCCAGCATCTGCAAGAGAACAGCCCGGATGGATTCCTCATCGTCGGCGACCAGGATTCGCGCCCGGCCGGTCGTAGCCGTGTCGTCAGCTTGGTCATCGTCGGCTTCGGCCGCTTGTCTGCGTGCCGGCAGGGTTATCTCGACGCTCACGCCGCCTGACGGCTCGTTACGGACTGCGATCGACCCGCCGTGCTCTTGAACGATTCCATAGGAGATGCTCAGGCCGAGCCCTGTCCCTTCCCCCGGTTCCTTCGTTGTGAAGAAGGGCTCGAAGATGCGTCCAAGTGCTTCGGGCGGTATGCCCGGACCGCTATCGCTAAGGCGCACCCGTACCTCGTCCGCATTACCGGATGTCGCAACCGATATTCGCCGTGGCGACGGCGTCATCCGGACGGCTTGTAACGCGTTGGTGAGGACGTTGAAGAACACCTGCTGCAGCTGGTCGCCGTCTCCGTCGACCGGGGGAAGGTCCGCGGCGAGATCCAGCTCGACATTGACGCCCTCGCTTTGCATGTCGTAGGCGCGGATGTTCAAGACGCGCGATAGGAGCTCGTCGACGTCCACAGGACCGCGCCTCGGCTCACGGCGGCGCGCGAACGACAGCAGGTCCTGGATGATCTTGCCCGCCCGCTCAGCTTCGGACTGGATGGTTTCGACGCTGCGTCGCGCGTCGTCGTCGAGAGGCTCGTCTTGGAGGAGTTGGGCGAAGCCGAGGATCCCGGTGAGCGGGTTGTTGAGCTCGTGGGCGACGCCTGAGACCAATTGACCGAGTGCCGCCAGCCGCTCGGCTTGCGATAGCCGCTCCTGTGTCAGTCGCTGCTCGGTGACGTCCCGCAAGGTCAGAGCGACCCGTCCGGGCGATGCCGGTATGGCACGCGCGGCGGCCAGCAGCGTGCGGCCGCCGACGATGATCTCCCTCTCTACGGCTGCGTTGGTGTCACGAGCAGATGAGATGAGCTCGTCGAGCTGGCCATCGTACTGGCCCTCCGATTGCGTCAGAGCGGCGAGCAGCACTTCTGCCGCCGCGTTTTCTGGCTCTATCGTGCCCTCCAAGTCAACGATGGCGATCCCTTCATCGACCACATCGGCGATCGAGCGGAGTCGGGATCCCTCCGCTTCCTGCCTGATCCCCAGCCGGTCGAGTGTCGCCCCGAGTTGCGTCGAATGCGTAAGGAGCAGTTTCAGTTGCTCGTTGCCAGCGTCGTGCAGCTCGACCGTGAGCAGGCCGTTTCCCCTGCTGGTTGGCGTCAGAGCCTTGGCAACATCGGCTGCCGCCTCAGTAATTGGCAGGCGCAGCAAGCGCCGGCAGGAAGAATGCTCGTCTGGCTCCAGCTCCAGCAATATGTCCTCGGCTCGAGCCTGCTTGCCGGCGCTACCCGCGCCCACATGTCGGCCGCCCAGGCACAGGACTGCAGCGGCTGGCGCATCGAGGGCTGCCGAGAGATGGGCGACGGCGACGCGAGCGGCCTCTTCCTCGCTCTCAGCCTCCGCGAGATCCCGGCTGTAGGCATAGAGCCCTTCTAAGTCCGCCGTTCTGGCCGTCACGGCGTTCGCCAGCCGCAGGTTCGCCTCGCGCAGCCGCTCTTCTGTCTGAAGGCGTTCGACTGCGGAAAGGACGTCTCGCTCGAACGCATCAACGGCGTCCGCCGCTGCGCCGGCTGGACTCTCGATGACGAGAATCCTGTCCTCGACGCGCAGCTGCAGCCACTTGTCTGCGTCAGTCGCATGGCGGGTTGCGCCTTGTCCGCCGTCTGCCGGCTGGAAACGCGAGCGGAGGTCGTGCTCTGCGAGAACGCGGACTATGGAGTCGCCGAGTTCCTCGACGCTCGACGCCGCCCGCGCGGCTGAAGCAGCTCGCTGTAAGGCTTCCACAAGCCGTTGAGCCTGACGATCGGTTGTGACGTCGCTCATGACCAGGAGCCAGGGGTCGCCTGCCGAAGGGCTGGCCCGAACCTCGACAGTAATGT
>DASTBR010000097.1:0-6032 GCA_035711945.1 Dehalococcoidia bacterium | reverse complement strand
GGGCTATAGCGAAACGACCCTGGACCACTATGAGAGCCCGCGCAACCGCGGGCTTCTTAATGACTTCAATGCCCGCGCCTCGAGGACGAACCCGGTTTGTGGCGATTCGTTGGCGCTGACACTGCGCATACGGGACGAGATGATCGAAGCTGCAGGGTTCGAAGTGAATGGATGCGTCGCTGCTACTGCGGGAGCATCTGTCATGAGCGAGCAGGTGGCCGGTCAGAGGTTGGCGGTTGCTCACAGCCTGACTGCCGATGCAATCGAGTCAGCCCTAGACGGATTGCCGCCAGGGCGTGGACACGGCGCTGTGCTCGCAGCGGAAACGCTGGCCGCGGCTCTTGCGGACTACTCAGCTCGAGCGGGCGGGGCCGCTGACGTAAAACGGAACGCGCTGTAGCTCTTCGCCGTCCACCGTGCAGACCAGTTGGTAGCTGCCGGCGGCGGCGACCTTGATCCGACCATTGGCCGCGATCTGCACGACCTGGCTGGCGCCCTGCGGGATTCCCGCGGGGCGGCCGGTTTCGAACTGACCCTCGACCTTCAAGAGCTGGTTGCCATCTCCGTCCTGGACGAGGAGCTCGAGCTTGCGGCGGACGTTGGTCTCGTTCCAATCCACGCGGACGCCCACGGCTACACCTACTGCTACGTCGCTGGGAAAGGAACGAACCCGATACTGGTTCCAGCCGCCGCCCAGCAGGTAGAGCTTGCCGCTGGTGATCTGTGCGGCGTCGGCAACGATCAGGTAGTCGACCCTCATCGCCTGTCTCCGGCTGACGACATGGGCTCTATGTTACGCCGCGCTCGCGCGGATGAGGGTCAGGCGCTCTTGGGCAAGCTCTGCTTGCGCGGCAGCTCGGGTTCAGCCGGTGCGAAGTACCACTTGCCTTCCTCGGAGAGCGTGAGGAAGCAGTCATCGCAGACCTCGAGCATGTGCTTGTGATCGGAGCTAACGGCTATGAAGGTGACGTCGTTCTTGCCGCATTTGTCGCAGGGATCCTTCATAGCCATTCCAGCGTACTCCGACCCACCGCCGGGAAGGAGGACATATGTCAACCGGCCCAGCAGTTTTTACAGAAGTTCGACAATCGCACCCAAGAGTTCAACGCTCAACACCCCTGCGTGGTTGCGGGCGCAGGTGATCGCTGAGAACCTCTTTATCTCGGGAGGAGGCCGGAAAATGAAGTTTGGCATACATCTGCCGCAGGTTGGGCCGAATGCCAGCCGCGAGAACATTCTCAAGATGGCGAGGTTCGCCGAGGACTCGGGCTTTGACTCTCTGTGGGTCAGCGACCACGTGGTGACGCCGCGCGGACTCGAATCGAAGTATCCCTACAACGCGACCGGCGAGTATCGCGTGCCTCCTGACTGGGACTTCCTGGAGCCGCTGACGACTCTAGCCTTCGTGGCTGCAGCTACGGAGCGGGTTCAACTTGGAACCACCGTGCTGGTACTGCCGATGAGAAACCCGGTCGTGCACGCGAAAATCGTGAGCACGATTCACGCGCTGTCGGGCGGACGGATGATCCTGGGTGTGGGCGCCGGGTGGATGCGCGAGGAGTTCGAGGCTCTGGACGCCGACTTCGAGAACCGGGGCCGGGTCTTCGACGAATACTTGAAGATTGTCCGCGGGCTTTGGGAGGAGGACAACCTGGTGTTCCGCGGGGAAACCTACGAGGTTCACGATCTCGGCTTCAGCCCCCGGCCCGATCCAGGGACCTTGCCGATCTGGATTGGTGGTCATCACCGCGCCGCCCTGCGGCGAGCCGCTACCCTGGGCGACGGCTGGCACGCGGTCGGGGTCGCGCTGGATGAGATCCCGGAGAAGTGGCAGCAGATCCTCGACATCGCAGCCGAGAACGGCCGGGACACGAGCGACCTCACGCTGTCCGTCCGGACCGGCTTCCGCCCCGGAGACGCCGATGCGGTCGAGGCGCAAATGAAGCGCCTGGTTGAGATGGGGATCGCGCACGTCGTGCTCGATGTCCCGGCACGCTCGGTTGACGACAGCATCGCAAGTCTGAATTGGTTCGCCGAAGAGGTCCGGCCGCGGCTGGCTCAGGCGCCTGTTTCGTCCTGAGACTCTGCTGTAGCCTGGCGAACCTTGAGCAGCCGCTGGACAGCGGTGAGGTTGGCCAGGACTGCCAGCAGAAGCAGCGCTGGCATAACGAGATCCAGTATCAGGCCGAGGCCGAGGATGACGACCCGTTCGGCGCGGGTGAATATTCCCTCCTTGACGAGTATGCCGTTGGCCTCGGCGCGGGCGCGCACGTAGCTGACCATGATTGAGCCGGCGATCGCTGCGTAGGCGAGCACCACCTCAAGCGTCTCGCCTTCGGAGCTGTAGTGGATGACGACGCCGAGCAGGAGCGCTGCCTCCGAGGCGCGATCCAGGACGGCGTCGAACACGGCTCCGAACGGCGAGGCTGTGCCTGTGAGCCTCGCCAATGCACCATCGAAGACGTCGAGCAGGCTGAAAAAAAGCATCGCCAGCCCGCCCTCGACGAAGTGGCCGGTGGCTACGAGCGCCGCCGCACCGCAGTTGCCGAGGAAGCCCACGGCCGAGACCATGTTCGGCGTGATGCCGGCTGCCGCCAGAACGCGAGCGACCGGGTAGGTGATAGCCGTGGGAGCGCTGCGAGGAAGGACCGAGCGGAGCTTCAGACTGGCGCCTCGCGCGGTTCGACCTGGGGGCTGGGTGCTGCCGCCTTCTCACGGGCGATGCGGTCGTAGTAGGAGATGATGCGGCTGCCGATGCGCTCCCAGCCGAATTCCTGGGCGCGGCCGAGGCCCTGGCGTGCCATCTGTTCACGAAGAGCCGGGCTCTTGATCAGCTGGAGCAGGGCGGCGGCGATTGCATTTTCGTCTTCCGGTGTGGTTAACAGCCCATGCACACCGTGGGTGACGACATCGGCGAAGCCTTCGATGTTGGAAGCGACGATCGGCGTGCCGCAGGCCATGGCTTCAACCAGAACCAGGCCGAAGCTCTCGTTGCCGATGTTTGGGGCACAGTAGATATCCGCGGTCCTGTAGTAGCGCGGAACCTCTTCATCCGGGACGTAGCCGGTGAAGACGACGTCGGCGAGGCCGGTACGCTGCACCCACTCGCGGTGACTCTGCATGAGCTTGCTGTCGCGGCCGACGACTATCAAACGCACGGTTGATGTCTCGGCGCGAACCTGGGCAAAGGCACGCAGAAGGAAACGAAGGCCCTTGCGCTTCTCCGGCCGGCCGAGGAAGAGGATGTTCGTCTTGCCGTCCTGGAGGGACTCGATTGGCGGGACCTGCGGATGGAAGCGCTTGGTGTCGATGCCGTTGGGGATAACTTCGTAGTCGCCCGGAAAGTACCGCGAGATCAGTCGGGCGGCGGCTGGTGAGACGGCGATCTTGCCGTCGAGTTTGGAGAACCAGCGGTTCATCAGCCCTGTGGTGAAGCGGTACATCAAGTTGCCGCCTTCCTGGGCGGCGTGGAAGGTGCCGATGCGCGGGCCATCGTAGTAGCGAAGGAAGTGGTAGGGGAGGGCGGGCATCATCGGCTCGTGGACATGGACCACGTCGAATTCCTCACGCTGGAGGGCAGCCCGCACGTCGGTGGCGCCGCTCAGGGAAATGGCGATGCGGGCGACAGAGCCGCCGGCCGGGACGCCCACTGGAGTGCCGATCGGGAGGAAGCGGGCGAAAGGAAGGTCGATATCGCGACGGCTCGATGGGGCTGAGATGACGACATCGTGGCCCAGATTGGCGTACTGCTCGGCAATTTGCGTAATGTGGTTGCCCACACCGCCGGGGACGGCGAAATCGTAGGGCGAGACGAGGCAGATCTTCATGGTGCCGGCTGCCGGTGGATGATCCGCGCGATTTGTGGCCCGAGGATCTTGCGCGGCGTGACGGCCAGCCCGCGCCACTGCTGGCGGACGATCCGCCGCAACCCCAGTGAGCGCGCGCTAACCGGCCGAGCGAGCTCGCCGTGCGTGACCCCGTTCTCGATCGCTAACCGCAAGTCGCTCTCCGACCCGCCCGGAAACAGGGTCACCGCGGCGCCGATGAACTCAGGGAAGTGCGCATCGCTGCCACCATAGCGAGGCAGCTTCCACTCCGTCTCGTTGAGATGAGCGGCGCGGCGGGCCGTGACGCGCGCAGCTGGTGAAGGGCTGATCTCGACTGCATCGGGTGTCGTCTCGGGGTTGAGAAGGAGGCGGCTCATGACGCGTGCGCCAACGCTGCGCGTTAGCCAGCTCAGCGGGTGCGGAATCAGGGCGAGACCGCCGGCCTCGTGGATGGCAGCGACCGTGCGCTCGGTGGTCAGGAAACTGCGGATGGGGTGTTCGACGAAGAGTGCGATGACGTGCCCGGAGCGGGTCGTGACTTCGACTCCGGGAATGACTGTGAACGGATAGTTCCCATGAGCCCAGCGGTCGCGTGCCCGAAGGCCCGGACTGAGGTCGTCGTGCTCGGTGATGGCGAGGAGATCGAGGTCGCCCGAAGCCTCGGCAGCATCCAGTATCTCCTCGATCGACGCCATGCCGTCGCCGTCGGAGGTGTGGATGTGGAGGTCGGCGCGGCCGGTCGGAACTGGGCTCGCCATGGCGATGTCAGTATCCCAGAACGACGAGCGAGAACGGAGTCTTGCGGGCGATTGAATGTCACTCTTGAAAACGCGGCAACTTGGCTGGACAGGCTGGCTCGCTGAGAAACCTGACCCTTAGCATCGCGCGCCAACCTGTCCATGTCTGCAATTTCACGACCGAAAGCGTCAGATAGTGACGCGATCCTCGGAACCTTCTACAGAGCGCATGAGTTGTAATGAAAGCAGGTGAAGTCCCTCTCCCGTCGCGAGTTCCTCGCCATAGCCGCCGGGGTGGGCGGCGCAGCAGCAGTCTCGGGTGCAGGCTGGCTGATCGCGTCTTCCGCCACCAATGACGGCGACGACGCGCTCGGACTGAGCCCGGGGTTCGCCAACGATGACGATGCCGCGCCGGCCACGGCCACCGTGGAGCCGACGCCCACGGCCGAGGCTACGGAAGCGCCGACGGAGCCGCCGACCGCGGAGCCCACGGAGTCGCCAACCGCCGAGCCCACCAATCCTCCCGGAGCAGGGGAGCCAACCGGGTATGCCTATCCGCTCGCGGGAGTTCACATACCGGACAAGGGCTCTCAGCTGCCAAACGCTCCGCGCGACTATCGCTGCGGATTCCACGAAGGCGTCGATTTCTATCCGTTCGACTCGGGGCCGTATATCGGAAGGGGCGACCCGGTTTACGCGGCGCGCGGCGGCACGCTAATAAGGGTCGACCACGAGTTCACTGAGTACACGCCGACCGAGCGCGAACGCGACCTGGCGACGATCTGTGCTGAAGGCGGCGCGGACGCTGACATCCTGGACCGGCTTCGAGGGCGACAGGTCTGGATCGAGCACGACGATGGGAACACGACCCGCTACTGCCACCTCAACAACGTCGAAAGTTCGCTAGGCAGTGGACAAAGCGTAGCCGTGGGACAGGTCATCGCTGGGGTCGGCAATTCCGGGACGAGCAACGGGGCCGCCGGGACGGACCAGGACATACATCTGCACTTCGAGCTCAGGTTGGGTGATCCTTACGGGGAGTACCTCGGGGCAGGCCAGCCCGAGTCCGAGGTCAGGCGGTTGTTGGCTCAGCTTTTCGCTTGATCACAGAAAGAAGGAGGGCTCCCGAAGGAGCCCTCCTTAGTTATTCAGTCCTTCGTGGAAGGACCAGGTCCTCTAGCGGACGCGGCGGGCTGCGACGTAGGCGCCACCCAGGCTACCCACGATCAGCAGGCTAAGCAGAGCGAGCTGCCAGCCAGCCACGGCCGAGTCTCCAGCCAGCAGGCCCGTGTCACCGGTGCCGACCGAAGGGCCGTCGCCGTCGTCATCCTTGCCGTCCTCGTCCTCTTCGGGGCAGACCACCGTGGTGGTCACAGTTGCCTCGTTGTTCGACGGGTCAGCGTCGTCGTCGAGCACGAAGTTGCTCGCGTCGAACGGGAAGTCGCTGATGATCGTCGTCGAGGAGAAG
>DASTBR010000096.1:0-4484 GCA_035711945.1 Dehalococcoidia bacterium | reverse complement strand
AGCCAGGTCGACGCCGGCGAGTGGGAGATGGACGGCGTGCCCTGGAAGCTGTCTCGCACGCCAGCGCACATCCGTCGTCCGGCACCGAACTTCGCCGAGCACAATGACTATGTCTTCAGGGATCTGCTGGGTCTCGGCGATGCCGAGCTCGAAGCCCTGAAGGCCGAGCGTGTCATCGGCGACGAGCCCAACACCTCGCTAAACCAGTAGCGCTACGACGTGCGCGCCGGGGTCTTCTCTCGAATCCTGTAGGTGCAGGCGCGGTCACCACGCAGCAGGCTGGTCGCCAGCTTGACGTCGCCCCCGGTCAGCCGGCTCACGAAGTCGACGTGCAGGACGCAGACGCCGCTGTTCTGACGAGCCACGCTGTCGTAGGGACACGTGTACTCGCGGATCAGGATGTCGCCGCCGTCCTCTTCCATGTCTACCAGGCAGCCCTGCTCGCGCAGGACGTGAGTCGCCTCCTCGGCGCGCTCATGCAGGCTCTTGCCCTGCACTCGCTCGACATAGGGCGCGGCCAGGTTTTCGGAGACACGCTTGAGGAGCGTTTGAAGGCCGTCCTTGCCCGACATCGCGCGCGTCTCCTCGAGCAGCGCTACAGCCAGTTGGTCGTAGTTCTTGGGGAAAAGTGTTTCGGCCTTCGCCGTCAGGCTGTAAACCAGCGACGGCCGCCCAACACGACCACGCTCTTCGCTGGCTCGCAGCAGTCCGTCACGTTCGAGGACAGTGAGGTGCTGGCGTATCCCGGTGGGCGTAAGCGAGAGCTGCTGGCCGAGCTCCTTCACCGTGGCCCGGCCCTGCCGGTGGAGGTAGTCGAGGATCTGCTGTCGCGTCGATTGCATTGGCTAGTTTCCACAGTAAGCGTAGCGGAAACTATGTTTTCTCTCGCCGGACAGCGAACCACAGCCTGCCCAACCAAAACCAACAACTCTGATCGGCTGTTGATAAAGCTATTGCCTTCAGCAGCGGCTCAATGCAGCTTGCTGCTCATAAGGAGGTGCCAAACATGGAATCAGGCCTGACCCGGTGGGGCGGTCCGGTCGCCGGCCTCCTCTTCGCGTTGCTTCTGGTGGGAGGCGTGCTGCTGATGAACTCCAGCACGCCTGCCGACGACGACCCCGATGACGAGTTCGTCGAGTTCTACGGCGACAGCGGCAACCGTGTGGAACAAATCTGTGCGGCCTACATGTTGGCGGGCGCCGGGCTCGCTTTCCTCTGGTTCCTCAATCATCTCCGCCAACGGCTAACGATGGCGGCCGGCAGCGATTGGCTCGGCGGGCTGATGACCGGAAGTGGCGTCGTTTTCGTCGCCCTGCTCTACGCGGCCGCGACGGCCTGGGTGATCATCTCCGGGTCCATGGAGTTCGGCTCGACGGAGATCGAGCAGATAGACCCAAGCCTCATGCGGATCTTGCCGCAGCTGGGGTTCGGGCTGCTGCTGATCTTCGGCGCGATCTCAGGGGCTATGTGCGTTGCCGCAGCCTCCTGGGCGATCCTGCGCAGCGGCGCACTGCCGTCATGGCTGGGCTGGCTGGGTGTTCTCGTCGCCATAGTGCTCCTCTTCGCAGTTGTCTTTCTCCCTTTGATCGCGCTGCCCATCTGGGTGCTGGCCGCGAGCGCCGCGCTGCTGATGGGCCAGGGAGAATCAAGGACGGCGCCCGCACCGAGCCCATAGCGAAAGGGCGTCCGGGGATGAGGTGCGTATAATCGACGCGATGGCCGAGCTCTCCCACCTCGACGAGTCGGGCGCGCCCCGCATGGTCGATGTCTCGGAGAAGCCGGTTACGCTGCGTAAAGCGACCGCGCGCGGCGCCGTCCAGACTAATCCCGAGACCCTGAACCTCGTCACCAGCGGCACCGCCGCCAAGGGTGACGTCCTTACCACTGCGCGCCTCGCTGGCATCATCGGCGCCAAACGCACGGCCGAGCTGATCCCACTGACCCATCCTCTTCCCCTGACCGCCATCGATGTCGAGCTTACGCCGGAAGAACAAAGCTCGCGGATCAACATCGAAGCCACCGTGACAACGAGCGCCCAGACCGGCGTCGAAATGGAGGCGCTAACGGCGGTCAGCATCGCCGCCCTCACCGTCTACGACATGCTGAAGTCATCCGACCGCGCGATCCGCATCAGCGACATCGAGCTCGTCAGCAAGTCGGGCGGCCAATCGGGCGACTACGTTGCCCCCGGCGCGGCCGCCGCGGAGGACGACGCTGAAGGTGAGTCCGCACCAGGGCCCGCTGTGCTCGCCATGCCGGCAGCTGGTTGGGCGGCCGCGCAGGCCGCCGACGACCTCGGCGATGAAGAGGCCACGCCCGCTTCTCCGTGGGATGAGGAAGAGCGCGTGCCGGAGTCGGCCGCCGAGGGCGATGAGCTATCCGTTCGCCCCTGGCCCGGCGTCATCCCCTCTGTAACCGCCGCCGAATCATCTCGTGACTATGAGGATCCGGCGGCCGCCGCCGCTGTGGCCACCCGCTCGTTGAACCTTCAAACCGGAGCAACCGTCGACGACGCCGGCCAGGCAATCAAGACCACGTACGAGAGCCAGCCCGAACTCGCAGCCTACGACCTTAAGGGCGTCGCCGCCGACGACTCGCTGCGATCACCCGAGATAGATGCCGCCGCGCCGCTGATCCCGGGGTTCAGCGCCGGCCTGGTCGACCTGTTGTCCCGTCGCGATCCGGAGATCAGTCATGCGCTTTCTCAGATCCCTGCCCGCGCTAGCCTGACCGACTCCTCCGAAACCATTCCCTGGGCAGCCGTTAAGGACCTGGTCGGCGCCGCGGTGGGTCCCGGCGTTGGCCTCTCGCGTGCGACCAAGATCCTGCACAAGAAGAGACCAGCCCTGATCCCGGTGATCGACGAGCCGATCGTCCGCTACGCCATGCGCGTCGATCCAAACCTGCCAGCTGAGCCTGCTGAATCGACTGTACGCATCATGCAGATCCTCAAGGAAGACCTGGATAGCAACCTCGACTCACTGGAGCGAGCCAGTGAGGACGTGGACGATGTCGCTCTGACTCCACTGCGCGTCCTCGACCTGAGCATCAGGTCGCTTTAGCGCACTAGCTCCAATAGCTGCGCGTCTTCTGCTCCAGCAGTTCCCAGCCGATCGCGCCGATGAGGATGCCCGCTCCAAGAGCGGCAAACGCATCGCGCACAGCACGCCGTGCGGTGCCTGGCCACGTGACGGCCTTGACCGCCGGCTCGGCAAGGGTTCGACGGTTGAATAAGGAGATGAGGCGGGATGGGTATCGCATATCTATATGAAATAGTACGGATGATCGTTTCCCTTTCTCCAGCCCGTCGCCACGACCAGTTGTAATGCACCCTTTACCGAGGCGGACGTACCAAGCGCCGGTGCGCAACCTACTGTGACGCGGAGATGATTGGTTTCAGAGTCCCATCCGCGACCAGGGCGATGAGGTCCAGACCGGCATATAGGCCCGGATCGAAGCCGCGGATCGCTGTACTGACGTTCTCCTCGGACGCATAGAGGTAGAGACCGGGCATCAGCAGCACGTTTACGCCGTCGCCGCCCAGCGCCTCTCGGGCTGTTGACAAGACCGCCCGCACACGCTTTCTGGTCTCCCGCTCCTCAGGCAATCGTTCCGGAGGAGCACCGACGATCGTGAAGCCGTTACTTCCTGCGATGCGCTGCAGCGTCCATGAGTCTTCGACCGTTAGTTGCTTGCGCTCTCCGACCTCCATCGCGCTGAGCTCCGCGGCTACCGAATCCACGATCGCTTGGCGTTCCTCTCGCGGTTCAGGCAACCTGACCAGGGCCCGAGAGTCGATGCTGTAAACGCCCCTGATCTTCTCCGTGAACCACGACCAGATGGGAGACAATCCGCCAATCACGGAAGCGTAAGCGCCCTCAGGTTCCTGTTTTGAAGTCCAAGCACCACAGCCACCTTCAGGTCCGCACGTTCCCCGGTTTGGAGGCTAGCGGCCTTCATCTTCAGCCGAAAAACGAAGTCCGTTCTGGCTGGCTCCTCGAGCGGCAGCACCGCCCCGGGCGGCAGCCAGAGAACATAGGCGCCGTTCTCGAGCGCAGCCGCCAGCTGCTCCTCGAGCGACTCCTTGTCGCGCGACCAATCGCCGAAGTCCCGTTCGAACAAGGGCGAGACCGCAATATGCAGCTGGCCGTTCGAGGCGCTGGCCGAATAGATGCCCTCGTCCAGCCGTCGCCAGTCGCTGATCTCGCCACTATGACGCTCTTCGCGCCATGCGGCGAAGAGCTGTAACGCTACGTCGTCGACGTCCACCTACAAGCCGCGAAGCTCGACTGTCGCTTGTTCTACTAGCTCGGGCTGTTGGACGAGGTCGATCCCGGTCATCGCCAGCGCCTTGGCTACGTCGATCATCGCCTCCTGAGCAGGCGGAGCCGCCGCCTCCGCTGTGAACTCGGGCGTATGGTTCATCGAGCTCCCACCAATCCCAAACATCGGGTGAATTGAGGGCACGAGCTGGCTGACATTAC
>DASTBR010000095.1:0-4760 GCA_035711945.1 Dehalococcoidia bacterium | reverse complement strand
GACCATGATCGACAGCGAGGGCGCGCTCTCCGGGTGGCGCGTGCTGCTGATGATGATCGAGCATGACATCCACCACCGCAGCCAGATCGACACCTACGCCGGGCTCAACGGCTGGGACCCGCCCCAAATCTATGGTCGGTCGGCCGAGCAGGTCGCCGCCCAGCAACCTGCCCAGCGCGCCCAACACCAGTCGGCTTAGTACGGACCCTTGAGGTGGATAGTCGTTTCCCGGCCTTTGCCTTCAAAGTCCAGCACGCCTTCGTCGCGGAACTTGTGGAGGTGCGCGAGTATCTGGCTCGTCGCGAACGAGTGCAGGCGCTTATCGACCTCGGGATAGATCGCCTTCAGCAGCTCGCCGACCGTCGTCTTGCCACTCGCCAGCAGCTTTAGGATCTGCGCCTCGCGCTCGTGCCGATGGGTGATCAACTCCCGGCACTTCTGCGCCGGGTTGTCGATCACTGGACCGTGGCCGGGCGCGATCCGCTCGGCCCCTGACCCCTCTAGCTTCTCCAGCGATTGCAGGTACTTCGTCATGCTCCCGTAGGGCGGCGGGCTTATCGCCACGGTGCCGCGGCCCAGGATCGTGTCTCCCGTGAAGAGGACGTTCTCCCCTTCCAGCATCAGGCAGAGGCTTCCCTCCGTGTGCCCGGGCGTATGGATCGCCCGAATCGTAGCTGCTCCGACTCTTACCGCGCCCCCATCGCTGAGCAGATGGTCCGGACGCGCCTTCCGCGCCTCCTCTTGCCACTTCTTCGCGGCCTCGCGCAGCTCCTTCTGGTCTTCAGGAATCTCGATGTCCTCCGGCTGGTCTTCGCGCGGGTTTGTGATGAACTGTTCCTCGTCCGTGTGGACGCTGATCCGCGCCCCGGTCTTGCGACGGATCGTGTCGGCGGCCGACGAGTGGTCGAAGTGGTGGTGCGTGAGGATGATCTCCTTCAGCTGCACGCCCTTGAGCTTCTTCAGGTAGCCGAGCCGCGTTTCAAGCGCCTTCTCATCGGCAAACCCGCTGTCGATCAGCGCCGCCTCGCCTGAGTCCACGATCAGCCAGACGTTGGGCGCCAGCGGGCCGGTGTAATAGGTCGTCTCGGCTTCGATGGAGTGGACGCGGTCAGAGATCTGCATAGGAAGGGATTCTATTCGAGCAGCTTGCGGCGAGCGCACTGTCAGCCGACCTTATAAGCGATGAGCGATAAGTCGTGGGACGCCGATGCCGATATCGGCAGCGGTCGGCTCGACTTCGGTGGCAAGGTGGAGGACCTGGGCGACCAGACCCCACGTCTGCCTGACAGCCAGGCGGACCCAGACAGCTGGACAGTGCCTGAGAGCCAGCAGGACCCAGACAGCTGGACAGTGCCAGAGGCCGAATCCACCACCGGCGAGATCCCCGCTGGCTCATCCGAGTCCCGACGCGTCGCTTTCCGCCTTCCCTGGGTCGTCCTGGTCGTCGTCCTGGCCACTTTCGCCTGGCCGATCATCGCCATCGTTACCGCCCTCATTTCGGCAATTGACGACATCTCCGACCCCGCTCAGTACTTCGAAACCGATACGGTCGAAGTCACTCCGAATGCCAACTTCGGTTTCCTGCGCACGCTCGACGCAGCCATGTCCGGAGCGGCCGGCTCGCTGCCGCAGTGCTTCTTCGCCGAGGCCTCCAGCCAGACCTGCACCTCGACCTACGACGCGCTGGCGAGTTTGGTCGACTCGACCAGCACCACGATCGAGTGCTCGGGCTACCGCGCCTTCTGGGTCAACTCGCTGCGCCAGGCCGGCGACGGCAACAGCGCGAATCTCGAAGCGCTCTACTCGGACGACGCTGGCGCCTATCCCTTCGGCTACGCCGAGGCCCGTACGCGTTGCGTCGGCGGTGATTGAATCAGAGAGCAGCCAGGCTGGCACGAACGATCATGCCGGCGCTGAGGACAGTTGTGATACCCTTCATGAACCTTGGCTCAACAATTTCCAGAAATCCCCCATCCCGACATCGACCCGATCGCGTTTCCTCCGCCGGTCGAGGTTGAGCGCGCCGAGCCGGAGCAGCCATTTGTCGCCGAAACCACGGTCGCGAAAGACGCCAGCGAGGAGGGTGGTGGCGTCGGACCGCTCGTCGGCGCCGGGGACTCCGGCAGCAGCCAGGCGTCGACCATAGGCGGGCTGGAAGTAGCCTTGCTCGCCCTGGCTACCAGCGCTGTCGGCGTCGTCCTCTGGCTTAATCGCAAGAGACTCGTGCGCTAGGGGCCGCTCCTTCGCTTGGGCCCTATTCGACTAGCCGCGCCCAACCCACGCGTTCACAAATCGGAAACACGCTGCTGGTAGGATTTCGCCAATGCAACGGGTCCTCGTTATCTCTGCCGACTCACCCGCGATCGACCTGCCCCGGGTCCTGACAGCGGGCGGCTACGAGGTCACTGCCGAGAGGCTCAGCGACCTGCCGCTCTCGGACCGCACCGGAGGTCGACCTGATCTCATGGTTGCTGACATGCGCCGCGTGGACCTCGACCTGCGGTCGCTTCTGCGTTCGTTAGGTGACTCGGCGCCGCCAGTCCTTGCCGCCATCCACGAACACTCGCTTGATGCCGAAGCCCTCGAATTCGCCGGCGACATCGTTGTCGAACCCTTCAGCGATGCTGAGTTGCTGACGCGGGTCCGCCTCGCCCTGCTCAGGGCCACGGGCGAGCTCTCGGCCGACACGATCAAGCGCGGCGACCTTCTAATCGACGTCGGCAACTACCGCGTGCTGCTGAACCAGCAACCAGTCGACCTCACCTACAAGGAGTACGAGTTGCTGAAGTTCCTGGCCACGAACGACGGCAAGGTCTTCACACGTGAAGCGCTGCTCAACCGCGTCTGGGGCTACAACTACTACGGGGGCGCACGCACGGTCGACGTTCACATCCGCCGCATCCGCAGCAAGATCGAAGCCGGCGGCCACGCCTACATCGAGACCGTTCGCAACGTCGGCTACCGCTTCAGCGCCCGTTAGCTTCGATAACCCTGCCATCAGCATCTGTCTTGAGCAGGCCCTTGCTCAGGTCGAGCAACGAGAGGGTGTTGCCGAACGGGTCCATGACGACCGCCGCCCGGCCGATGGCTATCTCAAAGGGACCACTAACCAGCTTCCCGCCGGCATCGACGAAGCGGCTCACAGCCTCATCCACCGACTCGACGAGCAGATCTGGCTCTAGGTGCTTCAAACGCAGGTGGAGCACGAGCTCCGAGTCGCCCTCAGGCATAGCCAATCCGGCTGCGTCCTCGCTTCGCCACTTCAACTGGTGGCCGAGCTTACCTGCATAGAAGTCAAGCGCCGCGTCCAAGTCAGCGACCGGGATGCGGACGCAGTCCACCTTCCGGATCAGGGGCTCGGCCATAGCGTCAGCGCTGGGCGACTGGGACGTAATTGAGGTTGTGCGCGCCGGTGTAAACCTGTCGTGGGCGAGCGATTTTCTGGTCGGGGTCGTCGACCATCTCGTTCCACTGCGCGCACCAACCCGCCATGCGGCCGATAGCGAACAGTACCGGGAACATCTCGGCTGGCAGCCCCAGCGCCTCGTAGATCAGCCCTGAGTAAAAGTCGACGTTCGGGTACAGCTTGCGACTGACGAAGTACTCGTCCTCAAGCGCGATGCGCTCCAGCTCGATGGCTACGTCGAGCATGGGGTTGCGGCCGGTCTCGGCCATGACCTGGTCGGCCATCCGCTTGATGATCTTGCCCCGCGGGTCGAAGTTCTTGTAAACGCGGTGGCCGAAGCCCATCAACCGGCCCTCGCCACCCTTCACTTTGCTGATGAAGTCGGGAATCTTGTCTACCGTGCCGATGCCGCGCAGCATGCGCAGCGCTTCCTCGTTCGCGCCTCCGTGCAACGGTCCATAGAGCGCCGCAATCGCCGCCGCTGCTGCCGAGTACGGGTCGGTCTGTGAGCTGCCTACCGCGCGCATCGCATTCGCGCTGCAGTTCTGCTCGTGGTCGGCGTGCAGGATGAACAAAACGTCGAGCGCTTGCTCGACGTTCTTGTTCGCTTCGTAGCGCGGCTCGACCATCTTGAACATCATGCTCAGGAAGTTGCCGGAGAAGGAGAGGTCGTTGTCGGGATAGATGTAGGGCAGCCCGAGCATGTGCCGGTACGCCATCGCAGCGAGCGTCGGGGTCTTAGCAATCAGCCTGATGATGCTGATCCGGCGGATTTCCGCGTCATGAATGTTGCGCGCGTCCGGGTAGAAGGTAGAAAGCGCTCCCACGGCCGAGATCAGCATCCCCATCGGGTGCGCGTCGTAGCGGACCCCGTCGTAGAGCTCCTTCAGCTTCTCGTTGACCATCGTGTGGAAGGTGATGTCGTGCTTCCACTGGTCCAGCTCGCTCTGCGACGGAAGGGTGCCGTTGACCAGCAGGTAGGCGGTCTCGAGGTACGTGCTGTTCTCGGCCAGCTGCTCAATGGGATAGCCGCGATACTCCAGGATGCCTGCGTCGCCGTCGATATAAGTGATGGCGCTGCGACACGATGCCGTGTTCATGAACGCCGGGTCATATGTCATCAACCCGAAGTCGTCGTCGGAGACCTTGATCTGGCGCAGGTCCGTAGCGCGTATCGTCCCGTCGCTGATCGGGACTTCGTAGCTCTTGCCGGTGCGGTTATCGGTGATCGTCAGGCTGTCGCCCGGTTTCGCGGCCTCGTTACGGGCGTCCTGGGCGGCGCTGGTCTGGATGGTCATGGCCTCTACCTCAAGTTTGCTGCGCCAATATCGATAGAGACCAATTATGGCACCTA
>DASTBR010000094.1:0-7476 GCA_035711945.1 Dehalococcoidia bacterium | reverse complement strand
TGGAGACGCTGCGCATCCTGGCGAAGGATGAGTACCCGCCGGACACGGTGCTGCGCTATTTCGAGATGCGCCTCCTTGACGAGCTGGGATACAGACCGCAGATCGAGGCCTGCGTCGCCTGCGACCGGGCACTCGTCGAGGAGACCAATCTCTACAGCGGCAAGGCGGGCGGTGCGCTGTGTCCGTCATGCCGGCCGGAGGGTCAAGTTTCGGGGCCGCTGAGCGTCAACGCACTGAAGGTGATGCGTGTGATGCAACGAGTCAGTTTCGCTGAGGTTGGTCGGATCGCGCTCGACGCGCAACTGCAGGCGGAGCTGGAGAGGCATCTTCGAGACCACATCAATTTCACGCTTGAGCGTGAGGTGAGGTCGGCGGCGTTCCTGCGGGAGGTGCAGAGGCAGGAGGCGCGGGCGATGCGGGTGGAGGAAGACCTCGTCGTTACATCGGACCCTTCAGCGGTAAATTCGAAGCTCGGCGCGCCTTAGGCGCGCAACTACAGATTTGGGCCCCACCGATCCAGCGTGTCTCTTCGCGGCTTGACCGTGGAAGGGTGAGCGGGAAGGATCAGATTCAGCCCGAGGTTTGAGGACAACGATGCCTTTATACGAGTACTACTGTGAGCCATGCGACGGCGTCTTCGAGGCGATCCGCACGATGCGGGAGTCGTCGGAGCCGGCTCCCTGTCCAGAGTGCAATCGCGAGGGCATGCGCATCATGCCGACGACGTTCATGGCGTTCACGATGCGCGACGGCTACCCGCGGCGAATCCCGGACAAGGGTAAGTATTGGCACCGCGGCGTCGAGGTCAATGATCGGCCGCGAGGCGTGCGGGCCAACGACCACCAGGAGCTGCTGAAGCCGCGGGAGCGGCGCAAGCTGAGCAAGGGCGACCGCATCGAACGCAAGGAGATGCGGATGGCCGAACGAGCACGCATCCGCGAGGTCAAGAAGGATCTGAGTCCGAAGCAACGCCGGGCGATGAAGGGTAAAGCGCGAGGCTTCTAGTGCCTCGCTGCTTGACAGCTCTCGCCGCTATCTCCGTCCTAGTCTGCGCCGCAGCCTGCTCGGGCGACGACGATGACGAATCCGACTCGCCGACTGAGGATGAGACGAACGCGTCTCCAACGGGCAGCCCCTCGGCCGGGCCAGTGACGGTCCAGGTCGAGGCGGGAGCGGCCGAGGAGCCGGTTTTCGTGCGGGCCTTCCTGCCCGAGGACGTGACCGTACGCGCCGGCGACAGCGTGGCCTGGACGGCGCCAGCCGGTGAGCACACGGTCAGCTTCCTGGGCGAGGTCGAACCCTTTCCGCTGATCGTCCCGGAGCCGGCGAGCCCGGCGGACGCCGTGCTTAATCCGCGTGTCGTCAACCCTGAGCCAGACCCTGCACCAGCCGGTTTCGACGGGACGTTTCTTTACAACTCGGGCCTCTTTGGTGGGGATGAAGGACAGCCGCCGACACTGACCTTCACCGCGCCCGGAACGTTTGAGTACCAGTGCCTGATTCATCCGCAGATGAGCGGCACGGTATCGGTGCTCGACGATCCCGAAGGGGAGCCACCCGACCAAAGCGGCATTGACGAGGAAGCAGCTACGCAGCGGGAGGATTACCTGGCCGAAGGGCAGGAAGCGCTTGCCGAGTTGCGAGCGGAAGAGCCGGAGTCGGTAGCCGGACCCAACGAAACGACTGCCTGGCAGGTCATCGCCGGCTTCTCGACTGACCATACTGACGTGCGGGCTTTCGTGCCCGAGACCCTGGAGATCGATCCTGGGGATACGGTGATCTGGGTGAACCAGGCAAGCGAGCCGCACACGGTGACGTTTGGCGAGCCGTTGCCTCTCGAGAGCGTCGAGACGCTGGCCAACGGCCAGGTGCGGCGAGTGCTAAATCCCGAGATCCTGAATGTCGCGCTGGGCGGCTTTGAGTACATCGACGGGGAGTTTTTCCATTCGGGATTGTTGCTGGAGAACGGGCCGCTGGGGGTGCGATTCGAGTTGCTGTTCCCGAATCCGGGGAGGTTTGAGTACGTGGACTCGTTGTATTTCGATCTGATGCGTGGGGTGATCGTGGTTGGTGATTAAGCGTTAGTCGAAGGCGAAGAGTGGCGGAAAAAGGACTACCACGATGGCTGCCCAGATCGCGTAGAGGGGAATGTATGTGGTCTGCCAGCGCTCGAGGTCGGAGAATGGGCGCCTTCTGCGAAGGAAGGCCGACAGTAGCCACGCTGACCAGACCAGGTTGGCGAGCAGAACCAGGTTGAGTCCCAGTCCGGCAGTGCGGTTGGGCGTCCAGCCGAACTCCGTGATGCGACCGAGTATGCCCGCCAGGGCCAGGATGTCGATCAGGAGAGCGCTGGCAACGAGGACCAGTTGAACGCCGTCCATTAACGTTGGTTTCGCAGCTGGATCACGAGCAGAGACTGAATAGAGAACCAGGCCAAGGACGACCACCAAGAGCAAATCGAAGACGATGAGCACCTCCCGTTCGGGGTCGACGAAGTTGCCGGTGACCGCCATGCCAAGGATTGCCGCAACCAGCATCAAGGCGAACAACGGGGTAAAGACACTGGTCAGGACGGGCGCCATGTTCTCGATGACGCTCTGCTTGGCCTCGACCAACCAGGCGACCACAACTACGGCGCCCACCGCGCCGCATGGCAGTACCCACGAAGCGATGAGGGGTTCCACGTCGATTTCGATTGCCTCGAAGACCCCGAGAGTCAGGGCGCAGAGGACACCTCCGCCGAAGGCGATAAGCGTGTAGTAGATGAACCACTCACCCGTAAAGCGCACGAAGTCCATGCGAGGCGCGTTCGCCCGCCAGGCACCGCCAAGGTATGAAACACCAACGACCAGCCAGAGAAATATCGGGAGGTGGATGGCCGCAAGCAGTTCCGTATCGCCGGGTTTGTAGCCTGATTCCTCGCTGGTTGCGCCTTCGTTGAAGGGAAATACATTGACCAGGATCGCGGCTGCGATGAAGGGCACGGCCAAGCCGGCGATCACGCGTGCCGAAAGATTCCGCTTCCAGGCAAGAAAGCCGATCAGAAAGGGCAGGACCAACAGGGAGGCGTTACGCAAGTAAAAGGACACA
Organism: Dehalococcoidia bacterium; assembly: GCA_035711945.1. Taxonomy (GTDB): domain Bacteria; phylum Chloroflexota; class Dehalococcoidia; order WHTO01; family WHTO01; genus DASTBR01. Next base: position 4,386 of record DASTBR010000094.1, on the reverse strand, counting down.
TCGGAATCGTTATCCGTGCTGTCGGAGGCTGCGAAGGGATCAATCCCGAACGCCGCCGGGATCTTGAAGGCTACGGCGGCGGCGATTGCGAAGCAGATCGTGACAAGAAGCTCGCTGTACTGCAGCCGCGAGCGCTCACGAGCGGTGTCGTCAGCAAGAACAAGCTGCTTCCAGAGCTGGCTGGATCGCTCGCGGGCGAACTCCCTGGATAATTCGTTCACACCCCCGATCCGCTTGATGGCAACGAGAAAGGATTCGTCGCCGCTGAGGCCGACAGTCCCGAGCTCCGAGATCTCGCTGCGCAGATGGTCCTCGAGTTCGTCGACGTCAACGCGATGAATCGTCTGGCGGCGGAGGAGGTAGGACCTCCACTGACTGATCTGAGCCTCGATACCGGGACCGATTGTCGATTCCATCGACCGTTACGCCTCGACCGGGTCAGGAGCGGAGTTGGTGACCTGAAAAGAACGCCAGGCGTTCTGGAGAGCGTCGGAGACTACCTCCCACTGGCGGCGGTGCTCAGAGAGAGCGTTTTGGCCTCCCGGGGTGATGCGGTAGTATCTGCGCCGCCGGCTACCCGGCGGTGAGTCCCACCTGGCCTCGACGTAGCCGAGCCGGTCGAGTCGATGAAGCAGGGGATAGAGCATCCCATCGGTCCACTCCAGCCCTCCGGCAGATAGCTCATCGATCCGCTTCAGGATGGCGTACCCGTAACTCTCGCCCTCGTTAAGGATGGCCAGAACCAGCGGCATAGCCGAAGCGGCGACGAGGTCCTTGCCGATTCGGACCTCCTTTGTGGCCTGCATAGAGGCATGATACATTGAGCTGCTATGTATGCGTCAACCTGGGGCGAAAAGTGGGGCCCTCATCGCATTGCCGCAACCAAAGAGGCGGAAGTGGATCGTCAGGAGGTACGGGTGAGGACGTAGTCGAGGAGGTCGACGAGGGTCGCGCGGGCTTCGGTTTCGGGCAACGGCTGCAGGGCAGCTTCAGCCTGGTCACGGAAGCGGCGGGCGATCGTGTGCGACTCGTCGATGATGTCGGAGTCGCAGACGGCGGCGATGGCCGCCTCGAGCGCGCCGTTCTGCCGGCCGTCGAAGAGCCGCTGGATGGGGTTGTCAATGGGCTGGCGCTCCATAAGCAGGAGGCTCGGGAGAGTAAGCGTGCCCTGCATCAGGTCGCTGCCGACGGGCTTGCCCATCTCCGCCTCGTCCCCTGTGAAGTCGAGGATGTCGTCGATGATCTGGAAGGCCATGCCCAGGTTGTAGGCGTAGTCGCGCAGGGCGATGGCATATTGCTCGCTGGCCTCGACGACGATTGCGCCGCCCTCGCCGGCGGCCGAGAAGAGCGACGCCGTCTTGCCGCCAATGCGCGTGAAGTAGTTCTTCAGGGTCTCCCGCGAGTCGTAGGCGCTGAGGTCCTGGTTGATCTCGCCGCTGGCCAGCTTCATCAGCGTTGCGGCGAAGAGGCGGATGACGCGGATGTTTCCGGTGGTGGCCACAAGCTCGGCGGCGTGAGCGAACATGTAGTCCCCGAGCATGACGGCGGGGCCGTTGTCATAAACGCTGCTGGCCGTGGCGTGACCGCGACGCGTGTCGGCCTTGTCGATAACGTCGTCATGGACCAGCGTGGCCGTGTGCAGGAGCTCGATCGCGGAGGCAAGAGGCACAAGGAGGTCGGTGCGGTAGTTGCCGAAGGTGCCGGCGAGCAGGGCAATGCCCGGCCGCAGGCGCTTGCCGCCGGCTGCCAGAACGACCTGCAGCATTTTCTCGAGACCCGGGAAGTCGTCGAGGTGGGTCAATCGGTCGAGGACGTCCTCGACCTGCTGGAGAGCATCCTGGACTGGCCCATAAAGGGCAGCGGCTTTGGTCGAAGTCACAAGCGAAACAGCCTGCGAGCGTTCTCTGAAGTCGCTCTCACAATCTCATCTTGGGGTTGGCCGCGTACTTCCGCCACCACGCGGATGGCCTCGAGGACGTTGGTAGGGTCGTTTCTGCGGCCGCGCAGACGCTGTGGCGGCAGATACGGAGAGTCGGTTTCGACGACGAGGGCGTCGAGGGAGAGCCCCCGTGCGACGCGGCGTAGCTCTTCGTTCTGTGGGTAGGTGACGGTAGCCGGGATCGAGATCAGAAAGCCGAGGCCGTCGAATTCACGAGCCTGCTCCAGCGTGCCGCTGAAGCAGTGCATGACGCCGATAGGGTGGGAGTCACCGCGAGGCCGCGCCCAGGACCTGAGCATCTCATGCGCTTCGTCGATGGACTCACGGGTATGGACGACCACCGGCAGGTCGAACTCGTCAGCGATCGCCAACTGGCGGCGAAAGGCGTCCAGCTGTACCTCGCGAGGGGACAACATGCGGTAGAAGTCGAGGCCGATCTCGCCGATCGCGACCACCCCGCTGGATTCTGCAAGCCTGCGAAGTTCGGCCTCGGCGGTTTCGTCTAACGAAGAAGCGTCGTGAGGGTGGACGCCGGCTGTCGGATGAAGGCGAGGGTCGCGCGCGCAGAGTTCGATCGCGCGCTGCGACGTCTCGATGTCAGTGCCGACGACCAGGAGCGCTTGAAGGCCGGCCCGCCAGCAGGCGTCGAGGACAGCGTCGCGGTCGCTGTCAAATTGCTCGAACTGGATGTGAGAGTGGGTGTCGATCGCGCCCATCGGCCGATCGTACGGGAGGCTGGGCAGATGGGAGGTCAGCCGAAGCCTGGGGGCGGGCAAATCTGGTGCGAAGCACCGGGGCCCGTTGCGAGGATTTGCCCGCCCCCCAGAGAGAGAGTGTTGAAGCTAGGCCGGTGTGGTCAGGCGGAAGCCGTCGATGATGATGCCGCCTTCGGGCGTGGCCTCACCTTCGCCTTCGCCCTCGCCCTCGCCTTCGCCACCACCGTCGCCCTCGCCGCCGCCTTCGTCGCCATCGACGTCGGCATCCGCATCGATGTCGACATCGGTGTCCTCGACGGGATTCTCAACGTCGTCGTCATCGTCGCCGTCGAATGCGCCAGCAAAGAAGAGAACCGCGATCACGACGACCACCAGAACTAAAACCAGGGCCAGCATTAGCCCTGCGTTGAAGCCGGCAGCCGTGCCGTCGTCGTGCCCGCCGCCATGGTCATGCGCCATTTGCCAACCTCCTACTGAGGCCAACATCAGCGGCGAGTGTTGCAAAACCGTATAAGGGCTGACTGGGGTAATCGCAGAGACGGAGCTAGTGGGGAGCGCTCAGCCCAACCAGTCGACGGGTACGACGTGGCGCGGGTCGCCATCGGGCGTGCGAGCGAACCCACTGCGGCAGAGGTCTTCCATGACCTCACTGCCGTGCAGCGGTGAGCGGACCTCGAGCAGCAGGTGGACCTCGACGCGACCAACCGCCAGGTTCACGCCTGCCCGCTGATGCTCGACGGTCAGGACGTTGGCGCCGCTGTCGGCGATCAGCTGGAGAAGCTGGGCGAGGCGGCCAGGCCGGTCATCGAGCCCAACCTTGAGCTCGAAGTAACGTCCGGCGTGCGTCAGGCCGTGTTCGACGATGCGGGCCAGGACGTTGATGTCGAGGTTGCCACCGGTCAACACGACGATCGTCGGTCCCTCGACCGGAAGCTTCTCTTGCATCAGGGCGGCGACGCCGATTGCGCCAGCGCCTTCGACGACGAGCTTGGAGCGCTCGAGCAGGAAGACAATGGCCTGGCTGATGGCTTCCTCGTCCACAGTGACCATGTCGTCGAGGTAGCGCGTGAGCAGGGGAAGCGTGTTCTCGCCGGGCGCGGCGACCGCTACGCCGTCGGCGAGAGTCGCACGAGGCACGGTCTCGACTACCTGGCCCGCTTTGTAGGAATCGTGAACCCCTGGCGCAGCGGCCGCCTGGACGCCGAAGACCTTCACGGATGGTCGGCGTTCCTTGATCGCGAGGGCGACGCCTCCAGCCAGCCCGCCGCCGCCTACCGAGATGACCACGTTGGCTACATCGGGCAGATCCTGGAGTAGCTCGAGCCCGAGGGTGCCCTGTCCGGCGATGACCCCCGGGTCATTGAAGGCGTGGATCAGGACCGGGCCTGACGGGCGGCCGGCGATCTCGCGTGCGTACTCGGCGGCGGCGCCATAGTCCTGACCGAAGAGGACGACATCGGCGCCATAGCCGCGGGTAGCTTCGACCTTGGCGAGGGGAGCGAGCGTGGGCATGACGATGCTGGCCTCCACGCCGGCAGCCATGGCCGCGACGGCAACGCCCTGAGCGTGATTGCCCGCCGAGGCGGCGACGACGCCACGCTCGCGCTCCTCCTCGGAGAGAAGAGCGATACGATTGGCCGCGCCGCGCACCTTGAAGGAGCCCGTACGCTGCAGGCACTCGGCCTTGAGCCAGACGTCGCATGCGCTGCTGCGGCTGAGCGCGGCGCTGTG
>DASTBR010000093.1:0-10294 GCA_035711945.1 Dehalococcoidia bacterium | reverse complement strand
GATGTACCACGTGGGCTTGGCGATGTAGAGCACGGGAGTGCCGCAGCGCCAGCAGAACGGGTAGGTGTGCTTGACGGTCCCGGCGCGCAGCACGAGACCGCGCTCCTGCAGGTCCTTCGTGATCTTCGGGTCGGCGTCTTTGACGAAGACCTCGCCCCAGGGCGAGCCGGCCGGCATGTTGCCTCGCAGGTCGACCGTGCCCAGGAACAGCAGGCCCTCTTTCTTGCCCATCTCGAAGTCTTCGGAGCCGAAGGCGGGCGCTATGTGGACGATGCCGGTGCCATCCGTCATTGAGACGAAGTCCGTGGCGTAAACGCGGTAGCGCGTTTCGACGTCCGACATATTCGCGTTGGCGAGACGGCCGTTTTCGAAGCGGCGGGCCTGCACGCCCCAGTCCTCGGGGTTGTAGAGCCCCTCGTATCGCGCCGCGACGAGATCAGATCCTTTGAGTCGCGCAATGACCTCTCCGGCATCCGGCACGACCTGGTCGAGCAGCGCCGCGGCGACGACGAGGCGCTCGCCTTCGTGCTCAACCAGGACGTAGTCGGCCTGGGAGTCAACGGCGAGGGCGGTGTTCGCCGGCAAGGTCCAGGGCGTCGTCGTCCAAGCGAGCAGGAACGTGGGCACGCCGTCGCCAAGACGAAGCGTGTCTGCGCCCTCGAGAACGCGGAACTTGGGAAACACCGATGGGTCGACGGTGTTTTCTTCGTAGCCCTGGGCCAGCTCGTGGTCGGACAGCGACGTGCCGCAGCGCGGGCAGTGCGGCGTCGAGCGGTAGTCCTGGTAGACGAGGCCCTTGTCCCAGAGGGTCTTGATGATCCACCAGCAGGACTCGATGTATTCGTTGTCGTAAGTCCAGTAGGGGTCGTCCATGTCGACCCAGAAGGCGATGCGATCAGTCATCGTGACCCAGTCCTCGACGTAGGCCTGGACTGACTCGCGGCACTTCCTGTTGAAGGCCTCGATGCCGTACGCTTCAATCTCGCGCTTGGAGTTGAAGCCGAGCGCCCTCTCGACTTCCAGCTCCACGGGGAGGCCATGGGTATCCCAGCCACCCTTGCGCGGGACGCGCTTGCCCTTCATGGCCTGATAGCGGTTGATGATGTCCTTGAAGCAGCGTGAGATGACGTGGTGGAGGCCGGGGCTGCCGTTGGCGGTCGGTGGGCCCTCGTAGAACGAGAACAGGTTCTCTTCGGGGCGCTGTTCGACGCTACGGCGGAAGATGTCGTTCTTCCGCCACCACTCCTGGATGCGGCTCTCCATCGTTGGAAAGTCGACCTTGCTATCAACTGGCTCAAAGACTGACTGTGCCATCGCATTCACCTGTTCTGAGCAACAAAAAAACTCGTCCTTGGAAAGGACGAGTCGAAACCCGCGGTACCACCTTCGTTGTCCTTCAGTGAAGGACCTCTCAGCCGGACGCTATCACGTCCGCACCCTGCTAACGGTGGGTCTCCGGCCGAGCCTACTTGCCTTGAAACAGCTTTCGGTCGGCGGCTCGGGAGGGATATTTGCGCTGCCCGCCTGTGCCCGCTTACACCGTCCGGGCTCGCTCAGTCAGGCGACGGCTGCGCTACTCTTCTCCGTCGTCGCAGGCCAATCTTAGTGGAATCGGTATCGCCACTCCAGCTATGAAGCGGCCGTGGTCGCGCGGTCTACTCGCTTCTCACGTGCTTCTTCGCTGGCGATCAGCTCGATGATCCGGAGAAGCATCGGCTGCCAGTTGCGGCCGACGGTGGGGCGGTCGAGACGTACCTGGGTGGGACCGACACTGCTGTTGGGAGGCAGCTGCCGCACGAAGTCGCGATCGAGCCGATAGCTCGGCGCCATCTGGATCGTGAAGGTGTTCTCGTCGGCTTTGATCGAGCGTACGCCGGCCTGCCGGCCCATTGCCCGCAGGCGAACGATGTAGAGCAGCCCTTCGACCTCGCCCGGGATCTCGCCGAAGCGGTCGCGCAGTTCGTTCTCGACATTCGGCAGGTCCTCGACGTTCATCACGTCGCCGAGGCGCTTGTAGACCGACAGGCGGACGTTCATGTCTGCGATGTACGAGTCGGGAATGTTGGCGGCGACGGGAAGCTCAATCTGAACCGGCACGTCAACCAGAGACCTTCGCGGCAGCTCCTTGCCGTCGCGCAGCGCCTTCACCCGCTCCACCTGCTCCTTGAGTAGACGCGTGTAGAGGTCGAAGCCGACGGCGCCGATGTAGCCGCTCTGCTCGGCGCCGAGCAGGTTGCCCGCGCCGCGGATCTCAAGGTCCTTCATGGCGATCTGGAAGCCTGCGCCCAGCTCCTGCGCCTCGAAGACGGTCTGCAGCCTACGCTGTGCGATCTCGCTCAGCTGGCTGTGCTGGTCGAACAGGAGGTAGGCGTAGGCGCGGTTGGCTGCCCTGCCGACGCGACCGCGCAGTTGGTAGAGCTGCGACAGCCCCATCATGTCGGCCCGGTTGATGACGATCGTGTTGACGTTCGGTATGTCGAGGCCGGACTCGATGATCGTCGTGCAGATCAGGACGTCGATATCGCCGTTGGCGAACTCGAGCATGACGCGCTCGAGCCGGTCCTCCGGCATCTGGCCATGACCGACTCCGAAGGTCGCCTCCGGGACCAGCGTCCGCAGGTGCCTCGCTATCTGCTCGATTCCGCGGACGCGGTTGTGGACGAAATAGACCTGGCCACCGCGTCCGATCTCACGCAGGATCGCCTCGCGCACGAGGTGGTCTTCGAACTCGGCCACGTAGGTCTTGATCGGCAGGCGTGCCTCGGGGGGCGTCTCGATCGTCGACATGTCGCGGATACCAGTCAGGGACATGTGCAAGGTCCGCGGGATCGGGGTGGCCGAGAGGGTCAGGACGTCGACCTCGCTGCGCATCCGCTTGAGCCGCTCCTTGTGGCCCACCCCGAAGCGCTGCTCCTCGTCGATCACAACCAGGCCCAGGTCCTTGAACCTGACGTCCTTGCTGAGGAGGCGGTGCGTGCCGATGACGATGTCGATCTCCCCTTGGTCGACGAGGCTGACGATGCGCTTCTGCTCGGCCGCGCTGCGGAAGCGCGAGAGCATCTCGACCTTGAGCGGGAAGCCGGCGAGTCGCTCCGAGAACGTGTTGAAGTGCTGCTGGGCGAGCACAGTGGTCGGGACTAGCACGGCGACCTGCTTGCCGGCCAAAACGGCCTTGAAGGCGGCCCTGATCGCTACTTCCGTCTTGCCGTAGCCAACGTCGCCGCAGACCAGGCGGTCCATCGGCCGTATCCGCTCCATGTCCAGCTTGACGTCCTCGACCGCGGTGAGCTGGTCGGGAGTCTCGACGTAGGGAAAAGATGCCTCCAGCTCCATCTGCCAGGGCGCGTCAGCGGGGAAGGCGTAGCCCTGGGCCAGCTCGCGGCTGGCATAGAGCTCGAGCAGCTCCTGGGCCAGCTCGGCTACGCGGCGCCGAACTCTTTCCTTGGCTCGCTGCCACTCGGCTGTGCCCAGGCGAGTCAGCGACGGGGAGCCTTCGCCGGGGCCGACGTAGCGCGCAACGCGGTCGGCCTGGTCGACAGGGACGTAGAGCTTGTCGCCCTCGGCATAGTGAAGCTCCAGGTACTCGATCTCGCGCTCGTCGAGGGTGCGCCGAATGGTGCCGGCGAAGCGACCGATCCCGTGGTCGATGTGGACGACATAGTCTCCTGCGTTGAGCTCGGGTAGCACCGCGGCCGAAAGGCCACCATGCTTGCGCGGCGGCGGCCTGCGGACCTTGCGGAAGCCGAAGATCTCGGCGTCGGTCAACAGCGCGGTTCGCGAGCGCTCGTCGTTGAGCAGCCAACCCTGCTTGAGCGCGCCCTGGACGACGCTGATCGAACCCGGCTCGGGCGTAACGCGGATGCCGGCCGTCGCCTGCACCTCGACACCTGCCTCGCGCAGGAGTTCGGCTACCCTCTGCGCCTGCTGGCTCGCGATCACGACCTCGCGTTCGTTGGCGGCCAGCTCGCGCGCTCCGGCGATCATCTTCTCGAGGTTGCCGGCATAAACAGTCGGCGCGGTGAACGGCGGCCTGGTGTAGCTCTCGCCTTCCTCGCCGGTAGTCCAGCGGGAGAACTCGATCTGCCTCTGGTGACGCGAGATCCTGGCGCTCAACGTCGGCCATGAAGTGAGCGGCAGCGGCAGGCCGCGTGGGATCTCGCCGCGCTCCTCCAGCTCGACGCGGGCCTCGAAGGACTCCTTCTCCTGCTCCGCGAGCATCGCCTCGATGTCGACAAGCTCGTCGATGACAAGCAGGGAATTAGAAGGGAGGAAGTCCAGCAGGCTTCCGCCGGCCAGAAACGACGTATAGTACGCCTCCTCGGCAAACCACTCGTCGCGCTGAAGGCGCTCGAGGTCGTAGCGCCAGCGCTCGGCGGCTTCGTCGGTCAGGTTGCTGTGGTCGAGGTTCGCGGCCAGCTCCTTGGCAGCGCGTGCCACACTGCCGAGCTCACGCGCGGTCGCCAGCTCGAACGAGTCGATCTCGCCGGCGGAGCGCTGAGTCGAGGCGTCGAAGTGCCGGAGGCTCTCGATCTGGTCGCCGAGCAGCTCGATACGCACGGGGTCGTCGAGGTGGGCTGGGAAGATATCGATGATTCCGCCGCGGCGGCTCAGAGTGCCGGGCCGGTCGACCATCGTCTCCAGCTGGTAGCCCAACCGGTCGACGAGGCGCAGAAAGTTGTCCAGCTTGAGGCGCTCGCCGGTTCGCAGGATTGTCCGAGTTTCGGCCAGGTCCTCTGGCCTGATCGTCGGCTGGGCCACCGCCGTGATCGAGGTGACGATGAGCAGGTCGGGGTGTTCGGTCTGGATGTCGGCGAGGATCGACAATCGCTCGCGGACGGTCTCGAGGTCGGGAGTGATGTACTCGTAGGGCAGCGTGTCGCGCTTGGGAAACAGGCGGACATCCGCCCGAGGGTCAGCCCACGCGGATACCTCTTCGACCAGGGCCTGTGCTTCGCTCGTGCGTGATGTGATCACGACCAGTGGCCGTGCGTGTGAGGCGGCAATGGCGGCGATGACCGGGGGCTTGGCAGCCTCCGGCAGCCCCACGACGAGACGTCGTGGGTTGTCGGCGAAGAGTGGTTTCAAGCTCTTCGCCCGCGTCAGCAGTGGCACGAGGCCGGATAGCTCCATAAAACGTGAAGAGACGCCGAAAGGGGGCCGCCCGTGCGGGTGGCCCCTTGCTGCGGTCATTATAGAAGGGCCGAGTCTCCCCGACGGCCACAGGAGGCCCCGATGACAGCAGTCCACCCACGTGCCGACAGCGCGAAGACGACGTCGACCGAGCGCACCCCCGGCTTCAGTACACCCGAGAAGCGCGAGAACTACACAACGGAGCGCTATCTCGGCGCGACAGGCCTCAACTTCTACCTCTGCGACCCCTCGTTGCAGCTGACGCTGAGCTACTACATGAGCGACGACGATCTGGAATGGTCAGGGCCTTATCTCGAGCGATACGGCGCGCTGACCGGCGGCCCAATCTCCGAGAGGGCTGAGATCACCGACAAGAACCCGCCCAAGTTGATCAAGTACGACAAGTGGGGCCACGATATCAGTCACGTTCAACTGCCGGAGTCGATCCTGGCGAGTAAGCGCGACCTGAGAGAAAACGGCTTCCTCGCGGTATCGCGATCGGAGGAAGCGGCGAAGCGCGGCGGGGTGCCGCGGATGCTCGGCGCCGCCTTCAGCTATATGCTTCACCAGGCCGAGATCGGGATGTCGTGCGCCACCGGCATGACCGGTGGGGTCGCCAGCCTGGTCGATAAGTACGCGCCGCCCGAGATCCGTGATTGGGTGTTTCCGAAGCTCCTGTCGGAGGAGTGGGATGGGGCGATGCTGATGACCGAGCGCACCGGCGGCTCGGACATCGGCGCGATCGAAACCACCGCCACCCCCGACGGCGACGCCTACAGGCTGAACGGTTTCAAGTGGTTCGCCTCCAACGCCGACGGTAAGGCCTACGTCACCCTGGCCAAGCCGGAAGGGGCTTCGGACAGCATTAAGGGCGTCGGCCTGTTCCTCGTGCTCAAGGAGCGTCGCGACGGGACTCCTAACGGGGTCTTTCTGCGCCAGCTCAAGGACAAACTAGGCACGAAGGCCGTGCCCTCGGCCGAGGTCGAGTTCGTCGACGCGGAAGCGTTCCTGCTCTCGCGCGGCGCCACAGGCGGCGGCGACGAGACGCACGGCGTCTCGCGAATGATGGAGATGGTCACAGACTCGAGGATCGGCGTGGCCTCGATGGGCCTGGGCTGTGCCCGCAGGGCCCTCGTTGAGGCGATCTGCTACGCACGAGCGCGCAACGCCTTCGGGCGACGCCTGATCGACCAGCCACTAATGCGGCACAAGCTAACAGAGATGATCGTCGACCTCGAGGCGGCCCAGGCGATGGTCTTCGACGCGTATGGGATACCGAACAAGGCCCGTCGTGACGACAGAGCGGGCCGTTTGCGGCTGGGTGTGCCGCTGGCCAAGCTGCGCGCGGCACGGCTCGGCGTGACGATGGCCAGCGACGCAATAGAGATTCACGGCGGTAACGGCTACGTCGAGACGTGGCCCGTTGCGCGCATTTTGCGCGATGCGCAGATCAACCCGATCTGGGAAGGCACCGACCACATCCTCTACCTCGATGTTCGACGGGCTATAGAGAGCGAGAACGCCGACGAGGACCTGCTAGCTCGCCTCCACGAGGCAGTCGACGGCTGCGAAGAACGAGTCCCCGCGGCACGTCTTGTGCAACAGAGCATTGCCAATCTCGAACAGGCGATTGCCGCTTGGAAGAGCCTCGATCGGGAAACGGCCGAGGGTCGCCTCGGGATCCTCTCGGCATTGATGAGCGATGCGCTGGCGGGCGCCCTCCTCGTCGAACAGGCCGATTGGGAGCAACGCGAGCTGGGTAGCAGGCGCAAGGAACTTGTCGCGCGTCTCTTTGCGGAGCGTTACCTAGATGGGAAGCCGCTTGGCGGTATCGACGCCGACGACAGCAGCGAGAAGCGCTTTTTCGACCTGCTCGACGGAGTCCTCGTCGACGACCGTACCGCCGGCTAGTCCGAGGCAACAGCCGGGGGCCGGTTAAAGCGATTCATGGCCATTTCAAAGCCCTCGTCGATACCGACGAGGATGGCCTCGATGGCGCGCTCGACCGCAGCCTCCAGGAGCTCGGCGTCTTCGCGGCTGGGCTGTGACAGTACCCAGTCGCCGATTGCTGCAGGCTCATAGACCGGCTCGCCGTCGCGATAGGGGCGCGAGATGCCGATCCTTATGCGCTTAAAGTCGGGCGAGCCGACGCGGTCGATGATTGAGCCCATGCCCCGGTTGCCGCCGCTTCCTCCCCTCAGGCGCAAGCGCACCTGGCCGACCGGCAAGTCGAGGTCGTCGTAGACGATCAAGAGGTTTTCAGGCGGTACTTTGAAGCGCTCGACGAGCGCGCGGATGGCGTCGCCGCTCTTGTTCATGAAGGTACGCGGGCGGGCAAGGACCACTTTCTGCTCGCCAATCTCGCCCAATCCAACGCTGGCCACGCCGCTGTGCTTCAGCTCGATGCCCCGTCTGCGCGCCAGCCTACCGATGACTTTGTAGCCAACGTTATGTCGTGTATTGGCGTACCTGGAGCCAGGGTTGCCGAGCCCAACGGCAAGCAGCAGCTGCTCGCCGGGCGGAAGCTGGGAATGGTCCTCCTTCTTTCGTCGGAAGCGGCTGAACACAGCTAGAGGCTACGTTGCCTCCATTTCTGTCGCGAGGTTGATCAGGCGGTCGCCGCGGCGGCGGGACGAGCCTCGGTGGCGCCTACGAGGGCAACCAATTTGTCGCCCAGGTCATCGTCTCCGACACCGACGCATTCGGAACGGGTCCACGGCAACCACTGACCAGGCGGCAGCGAGTCCTCGTAGAGGATCAGCGACGGCACGTTGTAGGCCGACGCGATATGCGCCGGTGAGCTATTGGCCGTGACCACCAGCTCAGCGCGCTCGATGATCGCCGCCAGCTCAGCCACCGAGGTTTCTCCGGCGATGACCCTCGACGGCGTACCGGCCTCGCCGGCGATCCACTCTATGGCCACCCGCTCATGCGGCAGCCCGGTCATCAGCGCCGGGTAGCCGAAGCGCCTCGCGATCTCCGTCATGGCCTGTGAGAAAGCGGCGGTGGACGCTTCAGTATTGCCCGGGATCGCGCCCGCATGAACGACTACATATGGTCCGTCGACGCCGTGGTTGGCAAGGAACTGATCGACGGCTTCTCTCAGCTTCTCGTCACGGCCCAGGCGCGGCCGCAGATCGTTCTCGAACAACCCACAGGAGGCCACGACCTCGAGGCAGCGTTCGATCTCGTGGCCCTGGCCGAAGCCGCGTACACGGTGGGTCAAAAGTGCGCCCGCCGTCTCGGCGGAGCGCCCGACGCGGTATTCGATTCCGGCCATGTAGCAGGCGTAGGCTGCCGGAAGAGAAGACTGGGTCTGGTTAGTGAGGATGATGGCGGCGTCGAACTTGCCGTCGCGAAGCTCCTCGACAAATCCCAGCTCGCGCTCGGGGTCGAAGGGCAGCTCCTTCTTGCGGTCGTACCACGCGGCCGTCATCGGAATTATCTCGTCGACATCCTCCAGGCAGGGCATGAGGCCGCCTGCCGTATGGCTCGTCATGAGGGTGATGTGACCGTCGGAGATAGTCCGGCGAATCGCACGCAGCGAGGGCGTCGCCATGACCATCTGCCCGATGTCGTCGCAACGGATGACCAGCACACGCTCGTCGCCGCGCCAATCGATCTTCTTCAAGCTGTGCCTCACTTCCAGCCCGGGAGGGGCAAAATCTGTTGCCAGCATCCCCATTGAGGCATCAAAAACGCATAACAGAAGCGTGATCGCTCTCTCAGACCGAGGAATCGCGGGCCGCGGGCTAGTGGAAGAATTCGGCCGGCCGCTCGAGGAAGAGGGTCAGACACTTAGCGCTCCCGCCGGCCTTCAGAAACTCGGTCAGGTCGACGGTGTGCGGGACGAAGCCACTTTCGCGCAGGACGTCCTCGGTGTCTGGGCAGTCTCGCTGCAGGTAAACGTCCTTGCCAAGGACGACAGCATTGCAGGCGAAGCGCAGGGCATCCGCTTCGGGCACCGGCAGCATGTTCTCGACGACGCTGCGCATCGCCTTCAGTCCGTACTCGTCAAAGGCGCCGGGGTAGTAGAGGGCCGTCGTGGCATTCAGGGGACAGAAGCAGGTATCGAGGTGATAGAAGCGAGCGTCAGTTAGCTCCACGGAGACCACGCCACTGCCGGCCAACTCGCCCAGTACCTCGTGCGCCCTGATATCAGAGCGGAAGCGATAACCAGCGATGATCGAATTGCCGACCAGAAAGGCGTCGCCCTCACCCTCGAAGGCCATCCGGTCAGGGATCGTCACGACTTCGTAGCCAGCAGCTTCGAACCAAGCTTTAAACACAGGCTCCTCAGGCTGGCGTTCGGGGTAGCGAAAGTTGGCCCGCACAACTTTCTTGCCTAGCACCAGGCCTGCGTTCGCTGTGAAGACGAGGTCGGGGACGCCGTCGACTGGTCCGAGCAGCTCTATCCGCGCTCCACCAGCGGACAACGAGTCGTAGAGGTGCTGCCACTGGCCGAGCGCCTGTCCGTGATTGGCCGGGCGTTTGAGGCTCATCCAGGGATTAATCTCGTAGCGCACGTCATAGAACTCAGGCGGGCACATCAAAATGCGCCCGCGCCCCGAGGGCGGCGTAGACTTCTTACTCGCCAAAGTGGTGCAGCAGCTCGTTGAAGAAGGGTTCGACGTCGGAGACCAGACCAACGGCCTGATGAGTGCCGCGATCCGCAAGTTTGGTAACGAGCGATGCCTCAATGTCGACGACGACTGTTCGGGTGGAGGCGGGGAGCATGTTGCCAACTGCGATCGAATGGAGCCCAGTGGCGACCATGAGCGCAAGTCCCACGTCGGCGACGCGCTCTGCCATGGCCTCCTGGGCCTTGATGACGTCCGTGATTACATCGGGGATTGGGCCGTCGTCGCGAATCGAGCCCGCCAGCACGTAGTCAACGTCGTTCATGACGCAGGCGTACATGATCCCCGATTTGATCAGCCCGTTTTCTACTGCGGGCCGAATACCACCTGCGCCACGCACCGCGTTGATCGCACGAATGTGGTTCTCGTGACCCTCTTTGCTGGGCGTTCCCTTCTCGATGTTCACGCCCAATGAGGTGCCCATGAGAGACGCCTCGATATCGTGAGCAGCGAGGGCGTTGCCGGCGAAGAGCAGGTCGATGTAGCCGCCGTCGATCAGCTTAACGACGTGGGGAACGGCGCCT
>DASTBR010000092.1:0-2985 GCA_035711945.1 Dehalococcoidia bacterium | reverse complement strand
GAACGCTAATCTTCGTCCGCACCCAGCGCGGCGCGGATCGTCTCGCCCGCGACCTGCAGCGCGAGCGCATCAAGGCCGAAGCAATACACGGCGGTCTCAACCAGGGCAACAGGACTCGCGCCCTCCGCGACTTCAGCAGCGGCAAAGTGGCCGCGCTGGTCGCGACCAACGTCGCCGCCCGCGGGCTCGACATCGAGGGCGTCGAGACAGTCGTCCACTACGACATCCCGGATGACCTGAAGACCTATCTCCACCGCTCGGGCCGCACGGCGCGCGCCGGCGAAGCCGGCATGGTCGTCACCCTCGTCCTGCCCTGGGAGGCGCCCGCAGTCCGCCAGATCCGCCGCCAGGAAGGCGTCCGTCAGCAGATTGTGGCCATGGATTCAAACGACCCGCGCTTGCTCGACCTGCCCTCCTGGCAGCCGCCCCTCGAAGAGGCAGCGCAAGCCCGCAGTAACTCGACCTCGCGCTACATCCTCTCCGGCGAGGATCTCCTCAAGAAGGCTGGCCCCGCTCCCGCTCCACCGGCCCGCCTGCGCACCCGCACCTGGCCCCAGCACGGCCGTCGCCGCTAAGCGACTCTCCTAGCTCTCCTCAGGCACGTTGAAGTTGGCGTGGGATGTGATGCGCCAGGCATTGCTTTCCCAAGCGAACGTTGAGAGTCGTGGCGCAGGCTCCTCGGAGAACTCTTGCCCCTCGATGACTGATTGAATTGTCAGCGTCCAGCTGACCACGAGAACCTCGCCCGACTGCTGGCCCCGCACATCATCGACCGTGAACTCCTCGACCTCCGGCAGGTCAGACAGGTAGTCCTCCTTGGTTACGGTGCTGCCATCAGCGCGCTGGAGGATAAAGGCATCGGATACGAAGTCCTCGAGGCCATCGATGTCGCCGTCGCGGATCAGCGTAATGAACTCGGTCACCAGTTCCTGACCGGTCGAGTCGGGGTCATCGAGGTCAGGAGCTGAATCGTCGTTGTCATCGTTACAGGCGGCGGCGAGGACAAGGAGCAGAAGTGCGCCAATGGCGAGTAGCGTCCTGCTCGGCATAATCTGCGAGATGACCTCCTCCCTCAGGCAACTTGGCCTGGCAGCGTCCTCAGTATTGTTGAGCAGCGCCCTGCTGTTGGCTGCCTGCGGCGACGATGATAGCGGCGATGTCGATGGCTTGGACCCTTCGGACGTCGACGAGGTTGTCCGCCAGGTCCTCGCCGAGTCGACCTCGGACACCGCGCCTGGCCAGCTTGTCGGGCTGACCCGCGTCGTAATCCCGGCCGGCGAGAGCATTCCAGCGCATACGCATCCGGGTCCCCAGGTCGCCGTGATTGTCTCCGGAACCTTGACCTTCACCGTTGTCGAAGGCGAGGCGGAGTTGACTCGCGACGCCGGCACCGAGGACGCAGCCAGCGAGTCGATCGAGTCGGGCGATACCGTTGAGCTCGAAGCCGGAGACTCAGTGATTGAGCCGTCGGGGTTGGTCCATCAGGCCGAAAACGAGACGAACGATCCAGTCGTAATCCACACATCCTCGCTCTTCCCCGAGGGCGAACCTCCCAGCAGCCCCGCTGAATAGGTGGTCGTCGATCACGCCTCGGCGATCACGTAGCGATAGTCGTTCTTCTGGACGATTCGACCATCTCTCTGGAACTGGCGAAGCGACTCCCGGACGGTCGTTTGCACTTTCTCTTCACCCAGCTGTTTTCCAGCAGCCACCATCACGCCGGCCGACCTGAATCCTCGGACCGCCGTCTCCAGGTCAGGGAACTCCCATTCGCAGGTGACATTGCCAGAGTCAAGCGGCTTCAGCCCGGCCTCACTCATGAGCTGCTCGACACGGCCCTCCGAGCCCAGCGGCGCCGGCTCCGTGGGTCCCGGCGGGGGCGGCATCAACCTGCGCACCGCTCCGACCGTGACCTGGGACTCGCAGTCTTCGTCCAGACCCCAGACCAACATCGACACCTTGCCGCCGGGCCTCGCGACCCGCCTGGCCTCCCGCAATGCCCCGACAATGTCGGAGGCGAACTGGAATGCGTTGAAGCCCGTAACGACGTCGAAGCTGTCGTCGAACCAGGGCACTGCTTCGATGTCGCCGGGTCTGAAATCTCCCTGAGGCGTGCGCTCACGGGCTACTTCAAGGGACAACTCGGAAGCATCGAGACCTGAAACTGACGCGCCCATTTGCGCCGCCACATGAGTGGCCAGCGCCGGCCCGCAGCCGACGTCCAGCAGACTGTCGCCGCGCTTTAGCGCCAGTTCACCAAACACCCTGTCGTACGCGGGACGAAACTGCGGCTCGATCAGCGCGGCATAGTCTCGCACCCTCGCTCCCCACAACGGTCCATTGACGTCAGCGGTCCCCATTTCGACCTCCTAACTCGACGTAGAGGTGATGCTCCACGATCCGTCGTCGCCGAGGATGATCCAGCTTCCGACGTCCGAGGTCTGGCCCCGCACATCCAGCTCCGTGCGCAGGATCTGCAGCTCGTCCTCGGTTGGGATGTCCATCTCGCCGAGCGGCTCGGCGACGTGGGGCTTGAACGACATCTCGCCCATGACCTGGTCCTTCGTGACCCACGGCGCTACCGCCTCGAGCGCAAGCTCGCGCTTGTCGGTGTACCCGAAGATGGCCCACGGCGTGACAACCTTGTACGGTCCAGTTCCGCGCGGCAGTCCTGCCCGCTCGCGTGCGCCGTCAGATCCATCGAGGAAGCCCGGCGACGAGATGAAGTCGACGCGCTCGACGAACTTTCGCTTTTGCTGGTCGGTCATCAGGATCGTTCGCCAGCACAGCGCGGCGATTGAGTCCGCGCCGCCCGGTCCGTTGAAGCGCCTGCCCTCGCCGTCGTAATCGCCGGTGGCCGTCGAGTTAACGTTGCCGTAGCGGTCGACCTGGAGGGTGTTGAGGATGCCGTAGTCCATCAGGCCGACCTGGGCGTGCATGCCCGACGTGTTCATGTTCCCCCACTGCAGCGCGCGATACCCGGCC
>DASTBR010000091.1:0-13113 GCA_035711945.1 Dehalococcoidia bacterium | reverse complement strand
CGCACCCATCAGCGTCCGGTATTCCTTCTCCGGGACGTCTGATCCCTCGTTCAGGTGGGCCAGCACCTGCTTGCCCGCCACGATCCCCTCGTGCTCCTGGGCG
Organism: Dehalococcoidia bacterium; assembly: GCA_035711945.1. Classification (GTDB taxonomy): domain Bacteria; phylum Chloroflexota; class Dehalococcoidia; order WHTO01; family WHTO01; genus DASTBR01. The sequence goes on along the minus strand of DASTBR010000091.1, from coordinate 13,010 downwards.
TAATAGCCCATCGAGACGCCCGACCCGAACGTGAAGCTTCCGAGGTCGCCGTCCGTCTCGCCGGCAATGATACGCAGCAGGCTTGTCTTCCCCGCGCCGTTGAGCCCCATGACAAGTAGTCGCTCGCCGCGTTCCAGCGTGAAGCTGACGTCGATGAACACCGGCTCATCGCCGTAACCCTTGGTCAGCCCCTCGGCCTCCAACACAACACGCCCGCTGTGCGGTGGCTTTGGAAAGCGCACCTTGATTCGGCGTTCCTTCTTTGCCCTGGTGATCGCAGTGGCCTTCAGCTTCCGCACACGGCTATCGAGCGACTTCGCAATGCGGGCGCGCTTTTCCGTCTGGTGACGCATCGAATCAGCCAGGCTGGAGAGGCGCGTGATCTCCGACTGTTGGCGGTCGGCCATCTTCTCGCGGCGCTCTTCGTCGCGCCGTCGCGCCAGCCTGTATTGCGAATAGGTGCCCTTGTACTCGACGAGTTGTCCTGGTGCGTCCGCTCTCTCGCGGTCGAGGTGAAGGATGCGCGTGATCGACTTATCAAGCAGCACGATGTCGTGGCTGATCAGGAGCAGCGCTCCGCGATAAGAGCGCAGGAAGCCGAACAACCAGTTCCGAGCGTCCGTGTCCAGGTGATTTGTCGGCTCGTCGAGCAACAGCATGTCGCTTCCGGCGAACAAGATTCGCGCCAGCTCGACGCGCCGCCGCTCGCCGCCCGACAGCACGTCGATCGGCAGGTCGATGCGCCCGGGGGTTAAGCCCAGTCCGGCCACGATCCGCCTTGCCTCCGGCTCAGCGGAATAGCCGCCCGACAGCTCGAAGGCGTGCTGGGCGTCGGTGTATGCCTGGATCGTGTCGCTGTCTGGGTTAACGTCTGCCTCGTGTCGCAGCTCTTCCAGCCGCTTCGTCGCAGCATCGAGATCTCGTCCGGCGAGGACGTGCTCCAGCGCGCGGATCGATCTACCGTTTCGCCCCAGGTTCGGGTCCTGCGGCAGGTAGCCCAGGGCGCCGAGTCTCTTGACGGTCCCAGCCACCGGCCGGTCCTCGCCCGCAACCGCGCGCAGCAGGCTCGTCTTGCCGGCGCCATTGCGCCCGACAAGGCCTACCTTCTCACCATTGCGAATGGTGAACGAAGCGTTCTCCAGCAGCGGATGCCCGCCGGCTACGATCTTCAGTTCATCTACAAGCAGCACCAATCCATGATCCCTGATTGGCACAAGGAAGGGACGACCAACCCGGCCGTCCCTTCCTCCAGTCTTGGGAGACGATGGCTATGGCTTCGTCGCGCTAACCGCCTGCCCGTGGGCTGCGCTGACCGACGCCTGTTGAGTCTCCACCTGACGGGTCTGCGGTCCCGCCTTGAATCCCTCGAAAGCCTGCCGTATCAGCGATTGGGCTTCCTCCTGGATCGTTCCACCCAGGTTGGCTGTCAGGCTTCCAAGCATCCCGCCCAGTATGCCGCTCTCATTGGACGGCTGCCGCTGGTCGCGAGCTGAGCTACTGCTCTTCCCGGAGCCGCCGATCGAGATGCTGTCGCTGAGCATCCCAAGCGCGACGCCCACCCCGAGCGCGCCAGCTGTGTACGTCAACGGATTCTGCCGCACACGCTCTTCCAAGGCGTGATAGTTGGCGTTCTCCTTCACCGTCTCGACCTGCTGCGTAAAGCTGTCGCGCACGCCTTCGACGTCACCCTGCACGCGCCCGCGGACGTGGTCGGTCTTCCCACTCAGCTGCGCGCGCAGCTCTTCTATCTCCCGCTGAAGTTCATTTGAGCTCTTGCCCATCTGACGTCCTCCCGCACAGAGTTAATCGCCTTCGTTGGCACGAGGCTGCCACTCTTGATCGCGGCCCGCGCCAGGAGCCCCAGTACTGCCGTAACCAGTAGCAGGACCCCGGCAGTGATCAGCGCCGCTGCCCACAGCGGCAGAACCTCGTCGAGCCCGAACATGAGCCCGAGGCAAAGGAAGAGAAGCGTCAACCAACCAAAGATGGCGGCCGCAACGCTAAACCCGGCCCCACGCCCGTAGGCCTGGACGCCCTCCTTGACCTCGGCCCTCGCCAGCTCGACCTCCTTCGCCGCCAGGAGCCGCAGGTCGGCAGTAATGTCCGCTACTTCGGCGCCGACCTCTCGGACCTCACGGCGGCTATGCCGCAGCTGATCGCCGATGCCGCGGCCATTGCTTCGGCTCTCATAGCTATTCATGGCTAGCTAAGAATCCTTCCGATCACGAATCCCGCGACGAGGGCGGCGCCAAGCGCCTGCATCGGGTGCTCGCGCGCGTATTTCTCGACGTCTTCGAAGATCTGCGCGCTGTCCTTGTCGCGCAGGTAGCCTGCTGCCGATTCAACGCCGCTGGCGACCTTCTCCGAAGCGTCGCCGACCACCCCCTCGCTCGGTGTCTTCTCACGTATCTTGTCTGCGGCGGTTTCCAGTCCTCCCGCCGCCTGGTTGATGCCTTCGTCGGCCTTGGCTTGCGCCTGCCGGCCGACCTCTTTCGCCTTCTCCTTTGCCTTCGTAGCGGCATCGCCGTCGTCGGTTTCACGGTTGCCGGCCATCGCCGCCGTCACGCTCGGCGTGTGCGCATGCACCTCGCCCGGCTCCGTTGTCTCGAAATCGCTGGTGCCGGGGGAGGGTTCGTTGCCCATCCCCTCTGGTATTCGCTCGCTCATGGTGTACCTCCTCTCGGTAGCACGAGTTTCCTCGCCGCCCTTTACGAAAACGACGCACCTGAAGCGGTAAACATAAAGACCTCGTGTCAACTTGGATCGGGTCCGCATTAATGGCTTTGGCACCCTTGCAGCACGTGGGATGAACGCGGACGCAACAACCCCCACCGACGATGAAGTGGCCTGGTAAGAGCACCGCCGGCGGCGCAACTCAAACGACCGCATCGCCGCGCCGGGCGAGGGAGGAAACATGGATACGACACTGCTGGTGATCATCGTGATCGCCGCCGTCGCCCTTGTTGCTATCGCCGCTATTGGCTGGTTCGTTGCTCAGAAGAAGCGCAGCGACGAGCTGCGCAGCGGCTTCGGCAGCGAGTACGACCGCACAGTCGACGAGTATGGCAGCAAAGGCAAGGCCGAAGCCGACCTTCGCGAGCGCCAGAAGCGCGTCTCGAAGTTTGACATCCGGCCGCTCGACCCTAATGAGCGCGAGCGCTACGCCAAGTCGTGGGCTGCCACACAGGCTCGCTTCGTCGATTCGCCCGCCGAGGCTGTCGGTGAGGCCGATGGTCTCGTTAACGAAGTCATGCGCGCCCGCGGCTACCCGATGAGCGACTTCGATCAGCAGGCCGCCGATATCTCGGTCGACCATCCGCAGGTCGTCGAGAACTACCGGTCAGCCAGGGCCATCGCCGAGCGCAACGAGGCTGGCGAAGCTTCGACCGAGGACCTGCGCCAGGCCATGGTGCACTACCGCGAGCTCTTCAACGACCTGCTCGAGGGTGACGCCGAGGTTATGGAAGAACAGCGCGAGACGGTGCGACGATGACCGACGAACGCAATCTCAGCACCGCCGATTTCGCCGGCGCCTCCACCGAGACGCCGGATGCCGACCGCAAGGACAAGGAGCAGATCCCTGCCTCCATGCGTGAGGGCGTTACCGAAGAGCGCACCGAGCTCTTCCCGGGCGACCAGGCGTCTAGCCTCCGCACGCGTTGGGACGAGATTCAGGGCACCTTCGTCGATGAGCCGCGAAGCGCCGTCGAACAGGCCGACGGTCTCGTCGCCCAGACGATGAAGCAGCTCGCCGACACATTCGCCAATGAGCGGAAGAGCCTGGAGAGCCAGTGGAGCCGTGGCGAAGAGGCCTCGACCGAGGACCTCCGCGTCGCGCTCCAGCGCTATCGCTCGTTCTTTAACCGCCTCCTCTCGGTCTAACCGCCGGGAGTTGAAAGGAAGGGGCGCTGCTCGGCAGCGCCCCTTCGCTCTGTCTGCCGCCGTGCGATATCCTGCTCCAGCAGCCGTGGCGACAGTTATCTACGAACAGCGCGAGTCCGACGTTCCGACGGCCAGAACGGACGACGGGAACCTCTGGCTCAACCTCACCGACCTGGCCGCCGCGACCGGCTGGGAGCTCAAGCCCGAGGGCGTCTGCCGCGGCGAGCTCTGCGTCCCGATTCCGCCTGACGACTCAGCAAGCTTCGTGCGCGACGACGCAGTTAACCTCAGCCGCTTCGCGAAGCACCTCGGCCAGCCCGTCATTCATGACGCCGGTCACGACGTCTGGGTGTTCGGCGAAGCCGCCAGGCCGGACACCTCCCCGATGCTCACTGCGCCCGACTTTACCCTGCCCGACCTCGACGGCCGCGAGCACACCCTTTCCGACTACCGCGGCCGCAAGGTCTTCCTTGCCACTTGGGCCTCATGGTGAGGCTGTCGCTTTGACCTGCCCGGGTGGCAGGCACTGTATGACGACCTGAAGGACGACGGCTTGATGGTCATTACCGTCGCCATGGACACCGCCGGCGCGGACGCCGCCCGTCCCTGGATCGAGGCGGCGAAACCTGCCCACCCGTCCCTGATAGACCAGTGCCACACCGTAGCCACCCTCTACAACATGGTCAACGTGCCCAGCGCCGTCTGGATCGACGAGGAAGGCCGCATCGTTCGCCCCACCGAGCCAGCAGGGACCAGCGAGGCCTGGCGGATCATGGACCGCACCAGCTTCACGATGCCGCCTGAGACACTGTCAGCCATCGGCGCGCGGCGCCGTGCGTACACAACGGCCATTCACGACTGGGTGGCCAACGGCAACTCCAGCGTCCACGCCCTCGCGCCCGCCGACGTTGCCCGCCGCGCGCCGGGCGTCAGCGCCGAGGAGGCGCTGGCCTACGCCAACTTCCGCATGGCCGTCTATCTCCACTGCCACGGCGAAACCGCTGCCGCCGCACCCTACTTCGCCGAAGCGAAACGCCTGCGGCCCGAAAGCTGGAACTTCAGACGCCAGGCCTGGTCGCTCGAAGACCCGATGAAGGCGGGCGGCCAAGAGTTCTGGGCCGCGGTGGACGAGCTGGGCGATGACCGCTACTACCCCGAGATCGAGATGGCAGGCCTCCCCGACGACCCGCCGCCGGCCAAGCAGTGATTCCCCGAGTCCAGCAGGTGGTCGACGAGATCGCAGACCACCGCGCACGCTTCGAAACCTTTTGTCGGTCACTCTCGCCCGAAGAGCTGGCCCGCGACGTGCCGGAGAGCGAGTGGCAGGTCCAGGACTACATTGCCCATCTCGCCACCATCGACCAGACCGTTACCCGGTGGTTTGCCGCGCTCGCCGCCGGCGAGCGCCCGCCGGGGGGATCCGAGGGCGGCGAGGGTCAGCGCTTCGACATCGACCGCTGGAACAACGGGCAGGTCGAGCGTCGCCGCGGACTGTCCGTCGACGAGCTCCTCTCAGAAGCAGCGGACAAACGAGCACAGCTGCTGACCGTCATGGAGCGGCTATCGGACGAGGTGGTCGACGGCGACATCTACTTCCCCGGCGACGCCCACCGCCCTCCGATGAACCTCAAGCTCGAGCACTATCTAGTCGGTTGGGCCAAGCACGATCCGATCCACGTCGGCGACATGCTCCGCGCGCTGCCTGAGCGCCAGTCCGACCCCGAGTTAACCAACTGGCTCGAGCAGTCTCGGATCTCTTCCTGGCCGCCCCGGCTCGCGTGACACTAGCCGTGGCTGCTGGAAGAATCGTTGCTTACCAATCGCGCCCGCGCGCAGACGGAGGAGCCAGATGGCGACCAACGGAACAAACTTCTCCCTCGACGGCAAGACAGCGATCGTCACCGGCGCCTCCTACGGCCTTGGCGTAACCTTCGCCTCGGTCCTCGCCGGCGCGGGCGCCAACGTCGTGCTCGCCGCGCGCAGCAAGGACAAAATCGAAGCCGAAGCCCGGCGCCTCGAGGACTCTGGTGCGTCGACGCTCGCGGTCCAGTGCGACGTCGGCGATTCAGCTAGCGTCCGCGACATGGTCGCTGCCGCCTGGGACAAGTTCGGCCGCGTCGACGTGCTGGTCAACAACGCTGGCGTTTCGGCCGAGGCCGGCGTTGTCCCCGAAAACATTCCCGACGAGCTCTTCGAGCAGACCATCCGCACGAATCTTCTCGGCACCTGGTACTGCTGCCGTACGGTCGGTGAGCGTATGCTGCGCGACGGCAAGGGCGGCTCACTGATCAACATCTCGTCGATCATGGGCGTGGCCGGCGGACAGAACACGCCCACCGCCTATCACTCCAGCAAGGCTGCGGTCATCAACCTGACCCGCAGCCTTGCCATCAGCTGGGCCGACCGAGGCGTCCGCGTCAACGCCATCGCGCCGGGCTGGTTCCCAAGCGAGATGACCGCCGGCTGGTTTGCCCTCCCCGTTTTCCGCGAGCGCTTTGAGAAGTCGTCACCAATGCAGCGCATCGGCGATCCGTCTGAGCTCGCTGGACCGCTGCTCTTCCTGGCCAGCGATGCGTCGAGTTTCGTTACCGGCCAGACGCTCTGTGTCGACGGCGGCCTCTCGGCCTCGGTTGGCGCCCTTGCCTACAACGACGAGCTGCTCAACCTGCAGGCCGCCGTCATGCCGGATGGCCTCGGCTCCCGCATCATGCCGTCTTAACCACCGTTTGCGGCCTTCCCAACATGTAGTTGCGCGCCTAAGGCGCGCCGAGCTTCGAACACCGCTCAGATAACGAATCGCTCCCTAGCTCGCGCTCGACCCCTCCGGCGGCGCAAACACCACCAACAACAACAAGTCCTCCTCGATGTCGAAGAACCGGTGCTCAACCTGCTTTGCGACGAAGATCGTGTCGCCCAGGCTCACCGTCCGCTCCTCGTCGGCGATCCGCACCTTCCCGCGCCCGCTGACGACGTAGTAGACCTCGTCTTCGGCATGCGGCTGCTGCCTGTCCTCGTCGCCAACACGTAGCGAATAGAGCCCAACGCTCAGTGACTCTTTGCGCAGAAACTCGAGATACGGAGAGTCCTGCGCGGCCAGCCTCGCCGCAACCTCGCCCAGCCCGAACACATCCATAGCCAAAGATGCTACTCCCTCCCTGCTTGCGGGGAGGGCCGGGGAGGGGTGAGAGCTTCGAAGGCCAACCTACTGTCCACCCTGCCCGATCTGCCGAACCTCACTACGAGGGGGCTGGAGGGGCACTGGGCCAGGGGTACCCCATCCAGTCCTCTCAGTCCCCTCCCAGCTTGCCTAAACCTGTGGACACCGGCGTAGGCGAGCCCTGCCCGGCTACCTATACTCGGCCCCGATGCCGACCCTCCGCTTCGACCCCTGGGAGCCGGACTACGGCTCTTCCGACCTCATCGACCAGGAAGCCACGGCCCCGGACACCGTCGATCCAACCGTCGAGACTTCGGACTGGCGGGCCATCACCCCCGAAGCCGTGGCCGTGCCCGAGCTTTGCTTCATCGACGGCGTGCGCAACATCGACATGCACCTCGTCGCCGAAGAGGGAGAGCAGACTGCCCCGGCCGCCTTCGCCTCACTCGCCGTCGGCTCGGTTCACTGCGGCGAGCGCAGCGCTATGGGCGAGCTGCTGATCCGACGCCGGTTAATCCTCTGCGGTGGCATCTCCGGTACTCCCGTCAGCCTCCGCGCTGGCGAGACGAGCATCGACTACGAGCCGGTGTCCGTGGCCACAAGCGGCCCACGAGACACGATCGATCGCCTCCAGCAGGAGATGCTCACCGCCGAGGGCGAGCTGGCCCGCGAGCTTGCTAACGACGACGGTCGAGTCGTCTGCCGCGACGGCCCTCTGACCTTCTACCAGGAGGGCGGTCGCTCACCTGTGATCGGCGTGGTCAAGCGTCAGGTGGCGACATATCTTGACGCCTCGCTGATGAAGACTGTCTACACGATGGAGACAGGACAGCGGACACCTATATTCGCCTTCGGCAACCAGGCCGTAGACCGCTACGCCTGGTATCTGCGCATCGCTCAACCTGCTGCGCTTGAACAGGCGCTGGTCGGCATTGTCCGCTGCGAAGTGCGCACCGAATGGGGTCTCGACCGCGCCGTGCAGCTCGCCAACCTGACCGCCACGGCACTTCCGCGTTATGCCAGCGACAGCGCCCGCGACCCGCGTGCCCCACAGAACCTCTATCCCGTCGGCGCGCTCGAGAAGGAGCTGCGTCACCGCCTCGGCGACCGCAAGGTCATCCGCCGCGCCCTGATCGAGCACATGCACAACACCGGAGGCCTCAATTGACCGCGAGCCAACAGAATGGTTCACCCTCTCCGTTTGCGGAGAGGGGGTTAGGGGGTGAGGTTGACGGCGCCAACCAAACCAACGAACCCGTCGGCTTCGTCATCGGCACCGAGGACTCCACCCCCCTCTCCTTCTGGGTCGGCATCTCCGACGACGCCTACCTCCAGCTCGATGACGTAGTCGTCCTCCACACCAATGTCCCCGGCCGCGGCGACCTCAAGATCTACGGCCTCGTCCAGGAGGTCCGCTCACGCCACGACGGCGCCTCATTCGACTCAGACATCTTCCTTGTCAACGAGGGCCGGCTCCCGGTCGGCATGTCGAAGGCCGCCAAGGTCGTCGCCACCCGCTTCGAGCCCGAGATCTTCGTCCCGCCCGAGCCCGGCGATCAGTCGTACCGTGCCCGCGGCCGCGACCGTGACGAGGCCATGTACTTCGACCAGATGCAAAAGGGCAGAGTTCCCGCCGGACTCTCGCGCGACGGCGAGCCCGTCTACATCGACCTCGAGTTCCTCGATGGCAGCCGCGGCGCCCACGTCAATATCTCCGGCATCTCCGGCTTCGCCACCAAGACCACGTACGCCACCTTTCTCCTCTATTCCCTCTTCAACTCGGGCGTCCTCAAGGAGCACCGCGCCAACACGCGCGCCCTCTTCTTCAACGTCAAGGGCGAGGACCTCCTCTACCTGGACAAGAAGAACAGAGAGCTCTTCGCTGACGTCGAGAAGCAGCAGGACTACATCCGGCTTGGCCTCCAACCTGGAGGCTTTTCAGACTCGATCGGCCTCTGGGCGCCCGTCCAGCGCCAGGCCGCCGCACAGGGCTCAGCAGTCCCTGACTGCGAGCGTAAGGACAACGTCCGCGCCTACTACTGGACCGTCCGCGAGTTCGTCGAGGAGGGCTACCTGCGCTTCCTCTTCGCCGAGGCCGATGACGAGCGCTCGCTCCTGGGTGACCTGGTGGCGCGCATTGAGCACTACCTCGCGCGCAACAGCGAGCCTGCCCAGCACCCGGCCTGCCTGAAGGTCGAGGGCGAGCCGATCAGCAGCTTCGAGGAGCTGGTCGAGTTCATCCGCGCCCGGACGGAGCCCGACAGCCATTGGATGAGGGGTGCCGGCGCTGCTGCCGGCACAGCGGCTGCCTTCGTGCGCCGCCTTGAGGCCGCCCGTCTCCAGGTCGGGCACTTGATCTGGGGCGCCGCTGCCGAAAAACCGGACGAGCACCGTATCGACTGGCAGGCCAACCAGGTCTCCGTCATCGACATCCACAACTTGTCCGACCGCGGCAAGCGCTTCGTCACTGGCGTTGTTATCAAGCGCATGTTCGAGGACAAGGAGCGCGCCGGGCGTCGCTTCCCGCTCAGCTTCCTCGTCCTCGACGAGCTCAACAAGTACGCCCCGCGCGACGGCTCCAGCCCGATCAAAGATGTGCTCCTCGACATCGCCGAGCGCGGCCGCAGCCTCGGCGTGATCCTTATCGGCGCTCAGCAGACTGCCTCAGAAGTCGAGCGGCGGATCATCGCCAACTCCGCGTTCCGCGTCGTCGGCCGCCTTGACACCGCCGAGGCTGAGCGGGCCGAGTACGGCTATCTTCCCGCCGTCACCCGCCAGCGCGCGGCAATCTTGAAACCCGGCTCCATGATTCTCCAGCAGCCCCATGTGCCCATCCCGATCCAGCTGCGCTTCCCCTTCCCCTCCTGGGCCACCCGCCCCGAAGAGGCCGTGATCGAAGAAACCACCGCCGACACCATCAGGAGCCGCCTGTGAACGTGGATCGGGCGACCCGTTCGCCCTTTGTAGTTGCGCGGCTAAGCCGCGCCGTGCTTCGTGTCTGGCGCTCGGGCTCTGGTTCCACCTCCATGCCCTACGCCTCGCCGCTAGGACTTCCTCTATGAGACTCCTGCACACCTCCGACTGGCACGTCGGCAAACAAATCCGCAACCGCTCCCGCATGGACGAATTCGAGGCCGTCCTCGATGAGCTCGTCCAAATCGCCGTTGACCACAAAGTCGACGCCGTCCTCATCGCCGGCGACGTCTTCGACAGCAAGGTCCCGCCGCCCGAGGCCGAGAAGCTCGTCTATGAGACCCTCCTCCGCCTCCACTTCGAAGGCATCCGCGTCATCCTCACCGCGGGCAACCACGACAACGAGCGCCGCCTCCAGGCCGTTAGGGGAGTCCTCGGCGCACTCGACATAACCATCATCTGTGAACTCAACAAAGACACCTTCGCCGAGCTGATCGAAGTCCCGTCGCGAGACGGCAGCGAGCACGCCTTGGTCGCGGCCTTGCCCTTCATCCCCGAGAAGTACCTGATCAGCTCCGCCGACCTCATGCAGGAGGCCGGCGCAAAGTACAGCCGCTACAGCGACGGCATCGCGGCAATCCTCCGCGCAGTCGAGTCGCACTTCAAGCCTGATGCGCTGAACGTCCTCACCGCCCACTTCATGGTCAGCGGCTCGCGCGTCGGTGGGGGCGAGAACGAGCTCACGATCGGCATGGCGTATGCGGTTGAGCCGGCAGCCCTGCCGAAGTCGGGCGTCCAATACCTCGCGCTTGGCCACGTCCATAAGCCTCAGGCCATACCGGGGTCTCTGGTGCCCGGAGAGTACAGCGGGTCGCTGCTCCAGCTCGACTTCGGGGAGGTTGAGCAGGACAAGCGTGTAATTGTCGTCGACGGCGCGCCGGGCAAGATGGTCAAGGCGGAGCCCGTGACGGTGACAGCCGGTCGCCGCCTGATCGACGTCCACGACACCCTCGATGGCCTCAAAAGCCGCGTCGGAGACTTCGGCGATGCCTACCTGCGCGTCTTCGTCAGCCTCGACGCCCCGGTTTCGGGCCTCTTCGACGAGGTCCGAGAGATCCTCCCCAATGCCGTCCACGTCGTCGGCGAATACCCGCAGCGAGAAGCCGAAGAGACGCCCGACGTCCGTTCGCTCAAGCCGGTTGAACAGTTCGACCTCTACTTCCAGAAACAGAAGAAAACGTCTCCGCCTGAAGAGCTGGTCGCCGCCTTCAACGAGACCTGGGACGAAGCACGCCTGCAGGAGAAAGTCGATGCGTCCGCTCCGGCTTGAGCTTGAAGGCTTTACGGCCTTCCGCGAGCGCCAGGTTGTCGACTTCACCGACAACCTCTTCGTCATCAGCGGACCCACGGGCGCAGGCAAAAGCTCATTGCTCGACGCCATCACCTTTGCCCTCTACGGCCAACCGGCACGCTCGGGTGTCACCGCCAAAGAGCTGATTTCCCTGGGCGCGCCGAGCCTCCGTGTCTGCTTCGACTTCTCGGTCGGTGGCGAAACGTACCGCGTCACGCGCACGACCCTGCGCAAGGTCGGCGGCGACGCCCTCCTCGAGAACCTTGAGACGGGCAAGCCGCTCGCCAACGCCGTCACCCAGGTAAACAGCGCCGTCGCCTCCCTCGTTGGCTTCGACCACGACGTCTTCATCCGCTCGGTGCTCCTACCCCAGGGGCAGTTCGCCAGGTTCCTGACCGGGACGGCGGGTGACCGCCGCAAGGTCCTTGAAGACCTGATCGGCCTCGACATCTACAACGTCATGTCGGCGCTGGCCGGGCAGAAGGCGCAGTTCAACCTCGGACAGGTGCAGGCCAACCTCCTGCGCGCCGAAACGATTCGGGCCACGGAGGAAGATGTTGCACGCACACTGGCGGAGTCCGAGTCTGCAGACGCGGCAGCGACTCAAATCGAGGGTCTACTTGAGAGCGCGCGGCTGGAAGTGACTCGTTGGGCCTCTCTCAACCAGGAGGCATCCGCGCTCGAACAGCAGGCGGCCGCTCTCGCGGACCTCGGTATCCGCCTGCGCAGCGAGGTCGATGCCCTCGGCAAGGCATGGAGCGGTATCGAACAAGCGCGCGCAGCTGCTGAGCAAGCCCGCAAGATCGCCGCGCAGGCTGCCGCCGCTGCCACCGCTGCCGAAAAAGAGTTGGACCAGGCAATCGAGACACTCGGCTCCACGGCTCAGTTGACAGCATCGGTTCAGGCCGTATCCAACCTTGCGACGCTGCGTCACGACGTCGAGAACCGTCGCAAGTCGCTGTCTGACCAGGAAAAACAGCTGCGGACGCTAGAGGCCCAGGAGAAGGAGCTGAGCTCGGCGTATTCTGTTGCCGACGAAGAGCAGCAGAGGATCACGAAGCTCTACCAGGCGGCCACGATGACCCGTGACCTCTCACCTGGCGACCCCTGTCCGATCTGTGGTCTGCCGCTCGAGACCATTCCCGAGGCTCACGGCCGTGACGAAGTCGACAGCGCGAAAGCAACTGCGGACACAACGCGTAAGGACTTCGAGAAAGCTTCGCATGACCTCTCAGCAGCGAAGGCGCGGCTCGAAAGTTCGCGTGCCGAGCTGGACGCGCGCGAAAAAGAGGCCGAAGCTGCCGCAGCCGAGCTCGCCGCAGCCCATCCCGGCATTGTCCCCACCGACCTGGAAACAGAGCTCGAAGGTCGTTTGACAAAGCTTCAGGGCCTCGACTCGAGTGCCCGCGAGGCTAGACGCGCGCGCGATGAAGCCCACCACGCAAGTGAAGAAGCTTCCGTGGCGGCTACCGATCTTGAGCAGACGCTCAATCACGCCCGCGATGAGCTCGCCGGGATCGTCACCCTTGCCGCACAACACGCGGCCGGCACCGATACGCCCCGCAAGAACCCGCCCGACGACCTCGTCGGCTGGGGCGGCGAGTGGCTCACCTGGATTGAGGGCCGCCAGGACACTCTGCTGACGAGTTGTCGGGACCAACGCGACGCGGCGGCCGCACTCGCTGAAGACCTTTTGCAAACCCTTGG
>DASTBR010000090.1:0-3013 GCA_035711945.1 Dehalococcoidia bacterium | reverse complement strand
CTCCCTGTCTCGTGGTCGAACGTCCACCTGTTTCTCAGTGACGAGCGTTGCGTCCCGGAGGATGACCCCCACAACAACTTTCGAGTCCTCCGCGAGTCCTTGGTCGAACGGATCGAGATCGACGCCAGCCAGGTCCACCCGCCGCGTACCGACCTGACCCCGCACGACGCCGCTCGCACATACGAACAAGAGATCAAGGACCTGGTGCCAGGTCGGCCCATACCCTGCTTCGACCTTCTTCTCCTCGGCATCGGCGCCAACGGGCACACCGCCTCCATCTTCCCGGGCGAGCCAGAAGTCAAGGAACCCGAACTTCTTGTTGTCGCCACGAAGAACGAACTGGCAACGCCGCCCGGCCCTCCACTCCGCCGCCTGACCTTCACGTTTCCCTTGATAAACGCCGCCAAAGTCGTTGCCGTAATCGCCGCCGGTGTAGAAAAGGCCGAGGCCGTTGCCGCGGCAGTCGACGGCGAAAGGCCAGACGAGATCACGGCCTCGCTAATTTCGCCGTCCGGCCCTCTGGTCTGGCTGCTGGATCGCGCTGCCGCCTCGAAGCTCTAGATTCTTGGCGACAGAATCCGATCTGGCGTAGCCTTCAAGCCAAACGTACTCGGGAGGAACCGCGCCATGGCCGGACCACTTCAAGGGATCAAAGTCGTCGAGCTTGGCCTATGGGTAGCCGGACCGTCGGCCGCGGCTATTCTCGCCGACTGGGGCGCTAGCGTAGTCAAGGTCGAACCTCCTGAAGGCGACCCTTTCCGTGGCCTCTTCGCGTCAGCGCTCGGCTCCCCGATCGAGATCAACCCGCCTTTCGAGCTCGACAACCGAGGCAAGCGCAGCATCGCACTCAACCTCGAGACCGAGCGCGGCAAAGAGGTGGCTCGAAAGCTGGTCGATGACGCCGACGTCCTGGTCAGTAATATGCGGCCGCGCGTCCTCAAGCAGTTTGGTCTCGACTACGAAACCGTCAGCCAGACCAACCCCCGCATCATCTACTGCCAGGTCACCGGCTACGGCCCCGACCATGAAGAAGCCAACCGCGCTGCCTATGACGTCGGCGCTTTCTGGTCTCGCGCCGGCATCGCGGCCTCGCTAACGCCGGCCGGTGGCGACCTCCCGCAGCAGCGTGGTGGAATGGGCGACCACATGACCGGCGCCAACGCCGCGGGCGCGATCTCCGCGGCGCTCTACACCCGCGAGAAGACGGGTAAGGGCCAGCGCCTCTCGGTGTCCCTGCTTCGAGTCGGCTGCTACATGATGGGCTGGGATCTGAGCCTTGCTCTGCGCCTCGGCCTCCCCATTGAACCCTACGATCGCCAACATGCCGTCAATCCCATCATCAATTGCTTTAAAGGCGGCGACGGCCAATGGTTCTGGCTGCTCTTGCTCCAGGCGGACCGCCACTGGCCCGACCTCCTCCGCGCGATCGACCGCGAAGACCTGTCGACCGATGCGCGCTTCGCTGACATCAATCTGCGTCGTGAGAATGCCCCTGCGCTCATCGATGAGCTCGACACCACATTCGCCACGAAAACGCGGGACGAATGGTCGGAGGCTTTCGACGCCAATGACGTCTGGTTTGCCCCGGTCAATTCGATAAACGAGGTACTCAGCGACCCGGTGGCCGAGCAGGCGGGCGTGTTCGTCGAGGTGCCGGGCCCCGACGGCCCGATTCGTATGGTAGCCACGCCCGCCCATTTCTATGGAACGCCGGCGGCCCCATCGTCGGCCGCGCCGGAGCTCGGCCAGAACACCGAAGAGCTACTCCTTGAGATGGGCTACGACTGGGATGCCATCATCGCCCTCAAAGAGGAGCACGCGATCATTTAGTTCCTCAGCGCCGGATGACCCTCCGGGCGCTGATCGTGCCCAGCGTGGCGCCGCCAACCACTACACCCACAAGTGCCAGCAGCGCGACACTGCTGTCGAGGCCGAGGACGCTGTCCTCGTCGGAACTTGGCTCTGGCGCGCCGGCCAGCATGTAGATGCGGCTGCTCGCAAGGCCCTCAATCCTGTCCGAGCGAATTGTGAGTTCCCACTGCCCTTCGTCCGGAAGCTCGACGTCAGCGGCGAAGTGCAGCGGTGCATCGACGTGGGCGTCGAATCGCAGCTTCTCGCCCGACTTGATGTTTGTCGCTTCGATATAGGGATCTACTTCCTGACCGGCAACTCTCTCCACACACTTGCCTTCGTGGAGAACCATGAACCCGATGGTTGCGGACTCCCCGTGTCTTAATGGTGTTTCCCTTTTGTCCCAGACGACGCTCGTCGGCTCCGGATGGCCTGGCTTCGCCGAGGCGACGCCGCCGAATAGGACAACCACCGAGGCGACGGTAAACACAACGAGTAGAGCTCGCACTTCGAACCTCCTGACTATGTCGCAGCGAAGATGCGCCTCTAATACAACCGGCGAACAGCTCCGGTTCCCTACCCCAGGGTTGCCGCGAGGGCGAGCACTTCCGAAAGAGTCAGGTCCGATTCGATCCGAATCACGACGCCATCCTCCTCCCAGAAGAGGACGCTCCCCACTTCTCGCACGGGCGGGTCGCCTGACTCGAACGGATAGGCGATGGTGTGTGGCCCCGAGAGCCAATACCCCTGGCGGCCGTTAACCAGGACTTCGTCTGGCCGTGCGCCCGGCGTATCTTTGACTGCTCGCACATCGCCGATGAATTGCGTCACGAGCACGGGCGCCCCGTCGTCACCGGCGTAGATGAGTGTGACTATCGTTCCTTGCCGCAGCTCATTGATGTAGACCTGTGCGTCACCGCGGCTGGGCAGCTCCAGGATCTCGAACGGGACGTCGTTTAGGTTTTCAGTGGAAGCTCGTCGCCCAAGCTGCTGTTCGAGAGCCCCAGGAGTCGCGCTCTGCTCGCCATCGGTAGTGATGCTGAGGCCGCCAACCTCGAGGATGCTGTCGAGCGCAGCCCTCGCGTCTGAGGATGCGGAAAGCAAAACGCCGACGGCCAAAGCGACGGCCGCAGCCGCCGCGCCAATCGATGCCCAGCGCGGC
>DASTBR010000089.1:0-6606 GCA_035711945.1 Dehalococcoidia bacterium | reverse complement strand
CAAAGCCCCGGCCGAGGCGAAAGCGGGGAGCTGAGTGGCGAAAGTCGCCGAAAAAGCTCGTAAGACCGACCTGTTGCAGTCGCTGCGCATGATGATGCTCATCCGGCGCTTCGAGGAGCGCGCTGCCGAAGCCTATGCCCGCCGCCGTCTCGGTGGCTTCCTCCACCTCTACATCGGCCAGGAAGCCGTCGCCGTCGGCGCTGTCGGCGCCACACGCGAAGACGACTACGTGATTTCGCACTATCGCGAGCACGGCCACGCGCTCGCCCGCGGCCTCGAGCCCGGCCGAGTTATGGCCGAGCTCTACGGTCGCGTCGATGGGTCATCCGGCGGACGCGGCGGCTCGATGCACATCTTCGACGTCAGCAAGCGCTTTATGGGCGGCTGGGCCATCGTCGCCGGCCACCTGACGACGGCGTGCGGGCTCGGGCTCGCCCAGCTCAAGGCCGGCAAGCAGGGTGTCGTGCTCTGCATCTTCGGTGACGGCGCCGTCAACGAAGGCGAGTTCCACGAGGCGCTCAATCTCGCCTCCGTCTGGAAACTGCCCGTCCTTTTCCTCTGCGAGAACAACCTCTACGGCATGGGCACCGCGGTCGAGCGCGTCTCCGCCGTCGAAGAGGTCTATATCCGCGCCAAAGCCTATGACATACCAACCGACAGGGTGGACGGTATGGACGTCATTGCCGTCCGCGAGTCGGTCAACAACGCGCTGGCCCACGTCCGCGCCGGCGAAGGCCCTTACTTCCTGGAAGCGCTGACCTTCCGCTACCGCGGACACTCCATGGCCGACGCCGAGCTCTATCGCGACAAGGACGAAATCGGCCGCTGGCGCAGCCGCGACTGCATCGAGCAGCTGCGCAAGCACCTCGAAGAATCCGGCGACCTGGGTGACGGAGAATTCGACCGCCTGCAGGAGGAAGTTGACGCTGAGGTTGAAGCCGCCGCGGAGTTCGCTGAAAGCTCGCCCGAGCCGCCCATCGAGTCACTCCACGCAAGGGTCTACGCGGAGTAGCCGATGCCCGAAGTAACCTACCGCGATGCCTTGCGCAGCACACTGCACGAAGCCCTTTCCGGCGACGACCGCTACTTCATGATGGGCGAGGACATCGGCGCCTACGGTGGCTCGTACTCCGTAACCAAGGGATTCCTCGAGGAATTCGGTCACGAGCGCATCCGCGACGCTCCTATCGCCGAGTCAGTCATTGTCGGCGCCGGCGTCGGCGCGGCCATGGGTGGTCTGCGCCCGATCGTCGAGCTCATGACGATCAACTTCAGCTTTCTCGCCTTCGACCAGATCATCAATACCGCCTCCAAGGTCTTCTACATGTCCAACGGACAAATCAATGTGCCGATCGTCATTCGCATGGCCAGCGGCGGCGGCAGCCAGCTGGGCGCGCAACACTCCCACTCGCTCGAGGGCTGGTACGCCCACGTGCCCGGTCTCAAGGTCTGCGTCCCCGGCGACCCCTACGACGCCAAGGGCCTCCTGCGCACCGCCCTGAAGGACAACAACCCGGTGATCTTCATCGAGCACACCGCGCTCTATGCGAAGAAGGGTGACGTCCCCGACGAGTACTACGACGTCCCCTTCGGCAAGCTCGACATCGAGCGCGAAGGAACCGACGTCACCCTGATCGGCTACGGCGGCAGCGTCTCGCAAGTGTTGCAGGCCGCAGATCTCCTCTCCGAGCAAGGGGTGTCCGCCGAGTGCCTCGACCTGCGTACACTGCGGCCGCTCGACGTCGATGGCATCGTCGGCTCGGTCAAGAAGACAAATCGCGTCGTCATCGTCGAAGACGACTGGCGCTTCGGCGGCTTCGGCGGTGAGCTCTCCAGCATCATCCAGGAGCAGGCCTTCGACTACCTCGATGCACCAGTGCAGCGTGTCTGCGGCGCCGACGTGCCGATGCCCTACAACAAGAACCTGGAGGCCGCCGCCCTGCCCCAACCCGAGGACATAGTCGACGCGGTCATGGCCATCCGATGAACGAGGTCGTAATGCCCCAGATGGGCGCCGACATGACCGAGGGCACGCTTCTCAAGTGGCTCAAGAATGAGGGCGACAGCGTTGAGCGCGGAGAGATCATCGCCGAGATCGAGACCGACAAGGCCAACGTCGAGATCGAAGCCTTCGCTTCAGGCACTCTCGGCGGCATCGTCGCCCACGAGGGCGACGTCGTCCAGGTCGGCGATGTCATGGCCGTCATCCTCGAAGAAGGCGAGAAAGCGCCGCCGAAGCCCAAACAGCCTGCCGCCAGCGGCAACGGCGCTCAGCCTGCCACGCGCAAAGATGTGACCCCTGAGGGCGAAGTTCGTAAGGACGAGGCCGCCACTGGCCGCGGCGAGGCGGGCGAGCAGGCTATCCTCGACCGCGAGCGTGCCGAGGAGAGCGCCGAACGCGGTCAGACCAGTCCTGCGTCAAGAGAACAGCAGGCACAGGCGACCGCGCAGACGACACCGGCGCCGGCAGCGGACGAAGAGCGGATCAAGGTCTCACCCATCGCTCGCCGCATGGCCAGCGAGAGTGGCGTCGACCTGGCCAGTGTGCACGGCTCCGGACCCGAGGGTCGCATCGTCCGCCGCGACATCGAGGCACTCGTTTCAGGCCGCGCCGGCGAGCCCGGACCCAGGCCGATGGTTGCGCCCGAGCCGGAAGCGGCTGATGGTCGCAAGCCTGCCATGCCAGCGCCGCCGGCCGCAGGCCAGGTCGTGGAGACCACGCGCATGCGCGGCGCCATCGCCCGGCGCATGTCGCAGAGCAAGCAGCAAGCGCCCCATTTCTACGTCACCGTCGACGTCGACATGAGCGCGGTGATGGAACAGCGGTCGCGCCTCAACGAGACACTAGACGACGACTCGAAGGTCAGCATCAACGACGTCATCGTCAAAGCCAGCGCCGTCGCCCTCAAACGCTTCGCCAACTTCAACGCCCACTACTCCGACGACCACCTCGTTGTGCTGCCGGAGATCAACATCTGCGTCGGCGTTGCTCTTCCGGATGGCCTGATCGCCCCTTCAATTCGCAACTGTGAACAGAAGAACCTCGTCGAAATTGCCCGCGCCAGCAAGGATGTCGTCGGTCGAGCCCGCGAGGGCCGTCTCTACCCGCAGGAATTCGACGGAAGCTTCACGATCACCAATCTCGGCGCCTACGGCGTCGAGACGCTGATCGGCATCATCAACCCGCCGCAGGTCGCTATCCTCGGCGTCGGCCTGGTGCAGGCAGCCCCCGTAGCTCGCGATGGACAGGTCGTGATCGCCCAGGTGATGAAGCTGGCTCTGTCCGCCGACCACCGCGCCGTTGATGGCGCCAATGGCGGCGAGTTCCTGGCCTACCTCAAGCAGGTCCTCGAGAACCCCCTGCTTCTCGCCTGACTAGCTCGCCGGCGCGCAGTCCTCGTCGATCGCCGGGTCGCACAACCCCGTTCCCAGGATCCAGCGGTCCTCGCCGATCCTGAAGTAGAGCAGATCACCGACGAGCCTCGGCCCGCCGGTCACGGTCACTACAGACGCCGGCTCCAGACATTCGATCGGGTCACCGCTTCCGGCTTCAGGCAGGACGTTCTGACATTCGCCAGGGGCCACGATGGCCTCGTCGCCTCTCGCCCAGCCTCGCGAGAGGTCGTGACCCAGGACCTCCCAGCTCTCGCCGGCGCGCTGAACGACGATCCAGGCCACGGCTTCGAAGGTCTGCGGGTCGCCGACTATGAAGTACTCCAACCCTTCGGCGTCGAGAGCCCGGAATTGGCTGCAACTCGCCTCGGCGATTGTCTCGCAGTCCCCGATATATGGCGGCTCCTCGGGGAAGTTTGTGTTGAAGTAGGCGCCGATCGCCTCGTCCAGGGCCTCCTGGTCAGCCGAGCGCGCGGCCTCCTGCTCCAGGTCTGGGGTGCTTTCAGCGGTCGCGGACTCAGTTGGCCGTTCGTCGGATGGCGCGCCGTCGTCGTCGTCACCGCCACAGCCAACGGCTGTCACAGCCAGGACCATAGCAACGCCTGCGATTGCAAGCGTAGGAGCCAAAGACCGCCTCACCAGCCGAGTTTCGGACATAACGGCGACTCGTGGAAGCTGTCTGGTTGCATCCCCGCTGACTGCTCGCCATAATTCTCGGCAAAGGGCCCCCTGCTCCGACAAGGGCAAACCACGGGAGACCGTGGGACGCAAAGCTTTGGATCCGTCCCTGGCAGGACCGCCGAGCTACCGAAGAGTCGCGGAGATTGTTAGGGAGGAGCTAAGGTGGACCCTCGATATTTCACGCGGATCGCCTACGCGGTCTTTGTGGCAATGTATTCCGTGCTCGCCGTCGCCGGCCTTATGGCTATGCTCGGCACGGTCGTCGACAAGCAGCCCGTCCTCGCTATCGCCTTTACCGTTGTCACCGCGGTCCTCATTCACTTCGTCTGGCTGGTCTACGACAGGTTCAAGGCGACCTTCTAGGCTCGCTATCCCGTCTGCCTATTGACGGGCTATGTTGCCTCTCGTAACTCTTGACGCATGTCCGAAGTCGAGCGCGCTGATGTCGATAGGTTCTTCCGAGATCAGCGCCTGGCCGTCCTCGGCACGATCAAGTCCGACGGTGCTCCCCAGCTCAGTCCCGTCTACTTCGCCTGGGACGGCAAGCTCATTTACCTCTCCATTACCCGCACGCGCGCCAAGTATCACAACATCAGACGCGACCCACGCGTAACCCTCTGCGTGCTTCAGGACACGCCGCCCTACCAGGCCGTGACGGTCTATGGCGATGCTGAAATCGAAGAGGAGGACATCCTCGACCATACCCTCGCCGTGGTCCACAAGTTCCGGCCGGGAACTGAGATGGACCGCGATGCCTTCCTCGAAGAGCTGCGCCGCCAGCAGCGGGTCGTTGTGAAGATCACGCCGTCGCGCTTCGTCCGCTAGCCGGTCGAATCTGGCCCGGCCTGCGGTACCAGCCTTCTTTGGCTATACTGAATACGTAAGTCAGATTTATACAGTAGATTGTGTCTAAATAGGAGTTCTGAGTGGCGGATAGCCCCACTTTCCAGATTGAAGACCTGCGGGTCACCATCGACAACAAGGAAATACTCAAGGGAGTCAACCTCGAGGTCAGCAAGGGCGAGGTTCACGCCCTGATGGGTCCCAATGGCTCCGGCAAGAGCACCCTTGCCAACACGCTGATGGGTCACCCGCGTTACCTGATCACTGGCGGTCGCATCCTCTACAAGGGCGAAGACATCACTGGTCTCCCCGTCGACGAGCGCGCCAAGCGAGGCATGTTCCTCGCCTTTCAGTACCCACTCGAGATCCCCGGGGTAAAGGTCCGCCAGTTCCTGCGCATGGCGCTTAAGTCCGTAACTGGCACGGACGTCAAGGTCTCGGAGTTCCGCAAGCTGCTCAACGAAAAGATGCAGCAGCTCGACGTCAACCCTGCCTTCGCCGAGCGCTACTTGAACGAGGGTTTCTCGGGCGGTGAGAAGAAGCGCAACGAGGTCCTGCAGATGGCCATCCTCCAGCCCGAGCTGGCCATCATGGACGAAACGGACTCCGGTCTCGACATCGACGCCCTGAAGGTTGTCTCGGATGGCATCAACGCCCTCCGCGGCCCGGAACTCGGCATCCTCTTGATCACCCACTACCAGCGCATGCTGAACTACGTCACCCCTGACTTTGTGCACGTCCTGGTCGACGGCCGCGTCGTCCGCTCAGGCGGCAAGGAGCTCGCTCTTGAGCTCGAAGAGCGCGGCTACGACCAGTTCCAGGAGAAGGTGTTGGAGGCGGTTTCATGACAACTCAACTCGAGCGAATCGAGCTTGCCAAGAAGGAGCAGCGGGACCTCTCGTCCGGCTCCTACCAGTTCGGCTTCCACGACGAGGAAGCGCCGAGCTTCAAGGTTGACAGGGGTTTGAGTGAAGACACCGTCCGCCAGATCTCACAGATCAAGGACGAGCCCGACTGGATGCTCAACTTCCGCCTGCGCGGCTACAAGCAGTTCCTGCGCAAGCCTGTCCCGACGTGGGGCGGCGACCTCTCGACGCTCGACTTCCAGAACATCCACTACTTCGTCCGCGCCTCCGACAAGCAGGGCCAGACGTGGGACGACATTCCGGCATACATCAAGGACACCTTCGACAAGCTCGGCATCCCCGAGGCCGAGAAGAAGTTCCTTGCCGGCGTGGGCGCCCAGTACGACTCAGAGGTCGTCTACCACAACATCCGCGAGGACCTCGCCAAGCAGGGCGTGATCTTCGTCGACACCGACACGGCCGTCCGCGAGTACCCGGAGATCGTCCAGCAGTACTTCGGCACCGTCATTCCACCGGGCGACAACAAGTTCGCGGGCCTCAACACGGCAGTCTGGAGCGGCGGCTCGTTCGTCTACGTCCCCGAGGGGGTCCACGTCGAGATCCCGCTGCAGGCCTACTTCCGCATCAATGCCGAAGCTATGGGTCAGTTTGAGCGGACGCTGATCATCGCCGAGAAGGGCAGCTACGTGCACTACGTCGAGGGCTGCACCGCCCCGATGTACACGACAGAGTCACTGCACAGCGCGGTCGTCGAGATCATCGTCAAGGAGGACGCCCGCGTCCGCTACACAACGATCCAGAACTGGGCGAACAACGTCTACAA